>CAZNNH010000004.1:0-9328 GCA_964574335.1 uncultured Acidobacteriota bacterium
GGGCCCCCGTCAATTCCTTTGAGTTTCAGCCTTGCGACCGTACTCCCCAGGCGGAGTGCTTAATGCGTTAGCTTCGGCACAGGGGGGGTTAACACCCCCTACACCCAGCACTCATCGTTTACAGCTAGGACTACCGGGGTATCTAATCCCGTTTGCTCCCCTAGCTTTCGCGCCTCAGCGTCAGTGTCGGTCCAGGAAGCCGCCTTCGCCACTGGTGTTCCTCCGGATATCTGCGCATTTCACCGCTACACCCGGAATTCCGCTTCCCTCTCCCGAACTCAAGCCGAGCAGTTTCCCGTGCAGTTCCTCAGTTGAGCCGAGGGATTTCACACGGGACTTGCAAGGCCGCCTACGCGCCCTTTACGCCCAGTAATTCCGAACAACGCTAGCTCCCTCTGTATTACCGCGGCTGCTGGCACAGAGTTAGCCGGAGCTTCCTCCACCGGTACAGTCAATAACCCGACGTATTGGGTCGGGATGGTTTCGTCCCGGTCGACAGGAGTTTACGACCCGAAGGCCTTCATCCTCCACGCGGCGTTGCTGCGTCAGGGTTTCCCCCATTGCGCAAAATTCCCCACTGCTGCCTCCCGTAGGAGTCTGGGCCGTGTCTCAGTCCCAGTGTGGCCGTCCGCCCTCTCAGGCCGGCTACCGATCGAAGCCTTGGTGGGCCATTACCCCGCCAACAAGCTAATCGGACGCGGGCTCCTCCTCAAGCGCTAGGCCTTACGGTCCCCAGCTTTGATCCCCAGACCCGAGGGCCCGAGGATGTCATGCGGTATTAGCACCAGTTTCCCGGTGTTATTCCCCACTCAAGGGCAGATTACCCACGCGTTACTCACCCGTGCGCCGCTCTACTCGGGGGCCGAAGCCCCCTTTCTCGCGCGACTTGCATGTGTTAGGCACGCCGCCAGCGTTGATTCTGAGCCAGGATCAAACTCTCCAGTTTAACTCTCGAAACTCCGGCGTCGGACCCTTGCGGGCCCTTCGGGGAAGCTCCGTTTGAACCGAAGATACTTCTGGTCCTCGGGCTAGAACTCGCTCGAATTGCGTTGTGCGCTACCTAGTTTTCAAAGAGCCACCCCGTTTCAGGGGACTCGACCAGAATACCAAAGCCGGAAGGTCTCTGTCAAGGCGCTGCTGAGATTTTCTTTCAGCAGGGGTGCGACTCAGGGGGTACGATCAACGACTCCGTCGCCCGACCCGACGCTCCCGGCAAACGACGAATATACGCCCGGTACGGGCGGGTGTCAAGCCGATGCGCCGCAGCGATGATTCGGGGCGGTTTGCGGCCTGGGCCGGTCGGGGGACACGATCCGGATTCCCACGGCGAGGACGGAGGGAATCCGGTCATGCGGCTCCGGGGGACACGATCCGGATTCCCACGGCGAGGACGGAGGGAATCCGGTCATGTCCCCTGGGATCGCAGGCGGATGTGGCGGCGGCTGCCGACCGAGAGAACCACGCTGTCGGCGCGAGTCACTTCCTTGCCGGAACGGACCCGCACGACGGCGGGATCCTCGAAGCGGAGCTCGTCGTCGGGCGAAAGAGCTTGGCCATCGACACGCACGCCCCCCTGCCGCAGCAGGCGCATGGCGTCGCTCCGGGACGAGGCCAGGCTCAGCTCGGCCACGAGGTGATGCGGCTTGTAGCTCCCCGAGAGGGAGCGCTCCTCGAGGTCCGAGGGCGCTTGCTTGTGCTGGTGGACACGAGCCCACTCCGCCTCGGCAGCCGCGGCGGCGTCCTCGCCGTGAAAGTCGGCCACGATGCGCCGGGCCAGCGCCTGCTTGGCCGCCATCGGGTCGCCGGTGGCTTTCTCGGCGGCGATCTGATCGGGTGTCAGGTCGGTCAGCAGCAGGTAGTAGCGGTCCCACATCAGCGCGTCGGAGATGGACAGCAGCTTGGCGTACATCGTGGCAGGGGCCTCGGTGACGCCCACGTAGTTGCCCAGGCTCTTGGACATCTTGTCGACGCCGTCTGTGCCTTCGAGGAGCGGGGTGGTCAGCACCACCTGAGGCGCCAGGTCGTAGGCGGGCATGATGTCGCGGCCCACGTTGAGGTTGAAGAGCTGGTCGGTTCCGCCCAGCTCGACGTCGGCGCGCAGGGCCACCGAGTCGTAGGCCTGGGCCAACGGGTAGAGGAACTCGTGGACGGCGATCGGCTGGCCGGACTCGTAGCGCTGGCGGAACTCGCGCCGCTCCAGCATGCGGGCGACGTTGTAGCGCGCCGCCAGCCGGATCAGGCCTTCGGCCCCCAGCGCAGAGAGCCACTCGCTGTTGAAGCGGATCTCGGTTCGCTCCGGGTCCAGGATCTTGTAGGCCTGCTGCTTGTAGGTCTCGGCGTTGCGCTCGATGTCTTCCCGGGTCAACGGGGGGCGGGTCTTGGACTTTCCGGTGGGGTCTCCGATCATCCCGGTGAAGTCGCCGATCAGGAAGATCACGCGGTGGCCGAGGTCCTGGAAGTGCTTCATCTTCCGCATCAGGACGGTGTGGCCGAGGTGGATGTCCGGGGCGGTGGGGTCGAAGCCGACCTTGACCGTGAGCGGGCGACCCTCGGCCAGCTTGGCCTTCAGGGCGTCGGCGGTGACCACGTCGACGCAGCCCTTGGTGAGATAGGCAAAATCGTCAGCCATCGACACGCTCGCCCTCCTCGGCGATCACACGGCGGCCTTCGAGTCGGATCCGGCCCTCCAGCAGGAGCCGGGCCGCCCGGGGGTAGATCTGGTGCTCGACCTCCAGGATCCGCGCGGCCAGGCGGTCCTCGGTGTCGTCGCCGACCACCGGTACCGCCTCTTGGAGGACGATCGGCCCGGCATCGAGCCGCTCGTCGACCAGGTGGACGGTGGCGCCGCTGATCTTCACGCCGTGCTCGAGGGCCTGCCTTTGCGCGTCGAGGCCGGGGAACGAGGGCAGGAGCGACGGGTGGATGTTCAGGATCCGGTTGGGGAAGCGCCTCACGAAGGCCGCCGAGAGCAGGCGCATGTAGCCGGCCAGGCAGACCAGATCGACCTGGTGCCGCTCCAGGATCTGCGCCACCTCCTGGTCGTGGTCCTCGCGGGACCGGCCGCGGTGGTCGCAGACGAAGGCGGGGACCCCCGCCCGACGCGCCCGCTCCAGACCGGCGGCGGCGGCGACGTTGGAGACCACCACCGCAACCTGGCCGCCCAGGTCACCACGACCGGCCGCGTCGATGAGCGCCTGCAGGTTGCTGCCCCGACCGCTGATCAAGACGCCGACGCGGCTCACTCGAGCACGACCCCTTCGCCGGCCACCACCGAGCCGATCAACCAGGTGGTCTCGCCACGGCGCTCCAGCGAGTGCTCGACCTCGTGCAGGTGCTCGGGCGCCACCACCACCACCATCCCGATCCCCATGTTGAAGGTCCGGTACATCTCGTCGTCGGCGATGCCACCGCCGCGCTGGATCACGCGGAAGAGGGCCGGTACGTCCCAGGCGGCGCGTCGCACCCGGGCGGCGAGACCGTGGGGCAGCACCCGGGGAAGGTTGCCCGGGAACCCGCCTCCGGTGATGTGAGCCAGGGCCCGCACCCGGCCGCGCTCGAGCAACGGCCCCAGCGCCTCCAGATAGCTCCGGTGCGGGGCCAGGAGGGCCTCACCGAGGCTCCGGCCCAGCTCCGGGAGCACCTGCTTGGGGTCGTGGCCGAGGACCTCGAACAGGACCTTGCGGGCCAGCGAGTAGCCGTTGGTGTGCAGGCCGCTCGAGGGTAGCCCCAGCAGGTGGTCACCCTCGCGCACCGCGTCGGGGGTGAGCACCTTGCCGCGATCGACCACGCCGACGATGAAGCCCACCAGGTCGTAGTCGTCGCCGTCGTAGGTCCCGGGCATCTCGGCCGTCTCGCCGCCGAGAAGGGCGCAGGAGTGCTCGGTGCAGGCGGCGGCCAGGCCGGTGACGATGGCCTCTACCCGGGCCGGCACCAGCCTGCCCATCGCGATGTAGTCGAGGAAGAACAGGGGCACAGCACCCTGGACCAGGATGTCGTTGACGCAGTGGTTGACCAGGTCGCGCCCGATGGTGTCGTGCACCCCCATCGCGCGGGCGACCTGGATCTTGGTGCCCACGCCGTCCGAGGAGGCGACCAGCACCGGGTCGGTCAAGCTACTCAGATCCGGACGGAACATGCCACCGAACGCGCCGATGTCGGAGAGCACACAAGGCCCGAAGGTGGCTCGGGCCAGGGCGCGGATACGCTGCTTGGCGGCGTCGGCCGCCCCGATGTCGACGCCGGCGTCGCGGTAGTCCATGGGCAAGCGGGGATCGGCCTCGCGGATCTCGTCCGCGGGCCCGCGGATTCTACCATCCTCGCCACGGTCTCGCCGTGCCTGCCCGTGCCGCCGCCCCCCTGGCGGTGCTTCGGGGGCGGCGCTAAGATGCCGGCTGACGTTGCGGGAGGGGAGGAGGGGCGAGCATGATCAAGGAGGGGCAGAAGGCTCCGGCCTTCAGTCTGCCGTCAACGGAAGGGGGCGAGGTGTCGCTTCAGGGCTTCCTGGGTCGGCCCGTGGTGCTGTACTTCTACCCGCGCGACAACACCCCGGGATGCACACGGGAGGCCTGCGACTTCCAGAGCCAGATGGCGAAGCTCCGGAAGCGGGGAGCGGTGGTTCTGGGGGTGAGCCCAGACTCCCTGGGCTCGCACGAGAGGTTCCGGACCCAGCATGGGCTGAAGTTCCCGCTGCTGTCCGATCCGGACAAGAAGGTGGCGAAGAAGTACGGCGCCTTCGGCGAGAAGACGATGTACGGAAAGAAGGTCCTGGGGATGATCCGGTCCACCTTCGTGATCGACGCCGAAGGCGTGGTGCGCAAGGTGTTCCCCAGGGTGAAGGTCGACGGCCACGTGGATCAGGTCCTGGCGGCGCTAGGCTCGCTCTAGCTCTAGCGGCGGGGCGTCGCCGATCGCCGCAGGAGGAGGAGAGATGGCCACGGAAGAAGAAGACGAAGGTTCCGACACCTGCCCAGAGTGCAACTGCGACATGGAGCTGGACGGCTACGACTTCGACGTCGGGGAGACGATCAACTGCCCGGAGTGCTCCGTGGAGGTGCGGATCGCGTCGGTGGCTCCGCTGCGGGTGGTGCTGGCCGACGAGGCCGAGAACTAGGCCCGCCCTTCCGAGCGAAAGCCGGTACTGCGTCCCCGGGTCGTCAGGCGAAGGCGGCCAGCGCCTTGGCCTCGTCGTCGTGGATCTCGAAGACCGGCAGCAGGCGGGCGATGTAGAGCGTCGACTGGACCCGCTCGTTGATGTTGACGATCTTGAGCCGGGCGCCGAAGCGCCGAGCGGTGCGCAGGCCGGCCACCAGCTCGCCGACCCCGGCGCTGTCCATGAAGGAGACCTCGGAGAGGTTCAGCAGCAGCTTCTTCCAGTCTTCAGCCAGCAGCTCGTCGATGGTGTCTCTCAGGATCTGATCGCCGAGGCCGAGGGTCAGCTTGCCCTTGAGGTCCACGATCACGACCTCGCCCACCTTGCGCAACTCGACGTGCATGGCGCCCTACTCCACCACAAAGCCCGACCCAAAGAGGGCCGAGACCACCGGCTCAGCCGACGATACGACGGAACACCTCGGCCTCGCGAGTCACCGTGAAGCGCCCGCGTGCCTGGCTGAGGTAGGCCTGGAACAGCCGGCTCTGCCGCTCGCGCCGCAGGTTGGCGATGAGGGCTTCCTTCTGCTGGGCGAAGGCGGCGGCGTCGAACGGCTGCTTCTCGGTCACGCGCAGGACGACGTAGCCCTGGGGGGTCCGAATCGGCTCGGACAGCTCGCGCTCCGCGAGCTGGAAGGCGGCCTGATCGAGCGCCTCGTCGGCCCTGAGGTCGCCGTAGGCCTGGCCTCGGGCCACCGGACCGGGCGGCTCCTTCCGGATCAAGCCGCGGGCGGAGGCCGCGGACTCGAGACCCGTCTTCTCGGCGGCGGCACGCACCTGAGCCGCCAGCTCTCGGGCCATGTCGAAGGCCTTCTGTTGCTCGAGGTCTGCCTTCACCTTCTCCTTGGCCTCGTCGAGGGTGGGAAGCCGGGTGGGCTGGATCTCGCGCAGCTCGATGAAGGCCACGCCGCGAGCCACCGAAAAGGGCTGGGCCTCGGACTCGTTCACCTTCAGCTCGAAGGCACGGGCAGGGATGAGCGGCGAGGTGAGCGGCTCTGGGGTGTCGCCTCGGCCGATGGGCGGGCTCTGCTCCACCGCCAGCCCCTGGGGGCTGGCGGCCTCGGCCAGGCTCCGGCCCCGGGCCAGCTCCGCCGCGATGGCGCCGGCTTTCTGCTCCATGAGGGCGGTGACCCGCTCGCGCTGCAAGGATTGCCGGACGCTCTCCTTGACCTCCTCGAGCGGGGCGTAGCTCTCGGGCTGCAGCCTGGAGAGGCGGATGATGTGGAACCCGAACGGGCTCTTGACCAGGTCGGAGATCTCCCCCGGCTCGAGGGAGAAGGCGACGTTCTCGAACTGGGGAACCATTCGTCCGCGCGGGAAGCAGCCGAGATCTCCCCCCTGGGCGGCCGAGCCCTTGTCCTCGGAGTGCTCACGGGCCAGCTCCGCGAAGTCGGCCCCGGCGCGCAGCTTCTCGAGCAGGCCCTGGGCGATCTTCTCGGCCTCGGCCTCGGGGTGGCCGTCGGGAGCCGACCCGCCATCCTTGACCTTGATCAGGATGTGCGCGGCACAGGCCTCTTCCTCGCGCAGGTAGTCGTCGCGGTTGTCGTTGTAGTGGTTCTGGATCTCGAGATCGGTGATGTTGACCTCGGCCTGCAGGGCGGTCTGGTCGATCAGGACGTAGGAGAGCACCCTGCGCTCGGGGATCCGATAGGACTCGGTGTGAGCGGCGAACTGGGCGGCGATCTCGGGCTCCTCGACGTGGGCCTGGTCGGCGAAGCGTTCGCTGGGCACCAGCACGTACTCGGCGCGCACTCGCTCGGTCCGTCGGCGTTGCTCGGCCTCGGCCTCGGCCTCACTCACCCGCACTCCGTCGGTGACCAAGGCCTCCAGGCGCTCGCGCAGCAGATCGCTCCGCAAAGAGGCCTCGAAGTCGGCCGCGCTCATTCCCTGCAGCTGGAGACGGCGCCGGATCTCGGCGGTGCCCAGGAACTGGCCGTCACGCTGGAACTCCGGGCGGTTCTGGAGGCTCTCGGCCAGCGTCCGGTCGTCGATCGTCAGCCCGAGGCGTCGGGCCTCGAGCTGGATCAGCCGGTCGGTGACGAGACCCTGGAAGGCGGCTTCCTCGAGGCCCAGGCTCTTCAGCATGGCAGAATCCATGCGGCCCCGGTACATGTCCTCGTAGGTCCGCCGCAACCGCATGTAGCTCTTCTGGAACTCGCCCACGGTGATGGTGAGGTTCCCGACCCGCCCCAAGACCTCGCTTGGAGTGCCCGTGCCCTTGTCCTGAAGGGCCGGGGTGTAGAGAAAGACGAACGCGGCGATCACCACCCACAGAAAGCCGTACAGGTAGCGGCGGTGACGCCTCATGAAGCCGAGCGCCATGATGTCTCCTTACGAGGTTCTGTCTTCGGGCGGCGGCATCCACCCGTGAAGGCCCCGGAAACGGGTGATTCTAGCCGTGCCGCTCGGGAGTCGCAAGGCCGAGGCTCCGCGGCCGCTCACCAGCTCGGCCGCAGGCCGGGCATCCGGGGCGCCCGGCGGCCTCCAGGCGACGGTCGCCGGACCAACGTTCGTTGCACGGGACAGGTCCTTGGGCTATAATCCGCCAATCCCATAAGTCTTGTGGGATGAAGGGATTCCCCGGAAGCGATGGCTCCCAACGGAAGCTCGATGCCGCCGGATCTCGACGAGTCGTCGCCCGAGCCAGCCCGGAGGCAGCGGCCCCTTCTCGTCGGCCTGGGGGTGACCTTGGTGCTGGCGGTGTTGGCGGGCGGTGCCTGGTGGCTGCGCCCTGTCGAAGAGCCGCCACGACCTGAGCCGGTCGGCGAGGTGCGCAACGCGGCCCACTTCACCTCCATCGAGGGGAGCGTCAAGGTCAAGCACGTCGGGTCGTTCCAGTGGATCGACGCCTCCCCGGTGACGGTGCTCCGCAAGAACGACCTGGTGCGCACCAGCACCGGCTCCAGTGCCGAGATCACGTTCTTCGACGACACGGTCGTCAACGTCCGGCCGGACAGCCTGATCACCATCGAGGAATCCTTCGAGGACCCCTCCACCCAGCGGCGGAAGGTGGCGTGGCACGTCTCGTCTGGCGAGGTGAACTTCGAGACCAGCCAGCGGAACGTCGTCAGCAGCTTGACGGAGGTCTCCACGCCCACCATCCGCGTTCGGCAGGGGGCGATGGCCGCCGGCGGCATCCGGGTGGGTGAGGCCGGGGACAGCGACGTCCGCCAGTTCCGGGGCCGCGGCGAGGTGGAGACGAATACCGGTGAGCGCATCGCGCTCGCCTCGAGGGAGGCTCTGCAGGTCGACGCCAGCGGGAACGCCGGCGACAAGCGCGCCCTCCCCCAGGCGCCCCAGCTCGTGGCACCCCCCAACCAGGCGGAGATCGGCTACCGCAACCCATCCCGGGAGACGACGCTTCTGGCCTGGGACGCGGTTCCCGGGGCGACTTCCTACCGGGTGATGCTCGACTACACCGACGCCTTCAACCGCCCCTTGGTGGACCAGCGCGGGATCCAACAGAACTCGGTGGAGCTGGAGGGGCTCGACCCGGGCAAGTACTACTGGCAGGTCTCGGCGATCGGGGACTCCGACCTGGAAGGGGCCTTCTCCGACAAATCGGGGTTCCTGCTGGTGAAGGCATCGGCGCCGGAAGGCCCCACGCTGGTGGTCGAGACCCTCGACGTGCGCAACAACATCCTGCAGATCAAGGGGCGAACCCAGCCCGGCGCGCGGGTGACCGTCAACGGGCTGCCGGTCGACGTGGGTGACGACGGCCGTTTCGCCGAGTTCCTGACGCTGGAGAAGCCGGGCAAACAGTCGATCGTGATCCGGGCTACGGCTCCGGATGGCGGCGTCCGCGAGGAGTCACGTCCGGTGATGGTGGTCGGCTAGGGTCCGCTCCCCGTCCCTGAGGGCCACGGGAAACAGGAATGCTGCTCAGCTCATGTGCTTCTCGAGGGTCAACGGGCCGGAGAACGAGTCGCCCCGCCGGCGACGGCGTCCAACCATGAGCGACCGCCGCTCTCGACCCACCCTGCGGGTGGCCGTGTTCGGCGGGCGCGCGCTGTGGCGGACGCTGAGCGCCGCCCCTTCACGGAAGCTCGCCTACGAGCTGCTGGGATCACGGCCGACCGGCCGGGAGGATCTGCGTGGCTTCCGCGGCGCGCTGGTGGAGCTGGGCCCCGGGCTCGGTCGGGCGGCGCTACGCGCCCTACGGGAGCGCCTCGACGGACGG
>CAZNNH010000004.1:9338-93884 GCA_964574335.1 uncultured Acidobacteriota bacterium
GTGGGCAGTCTGTCGCGGTCGGTGGATGCCGCCACCCTGAGCCGCTCGAGCCAGCTCGGCTTCGACTTCCACCTCGGCTCGGAGCGGCGCGGCAACCCGCCCCCCGACACCGTGGTGGCCCACCTCGAGGCGGCGCGACGCGCGCGACGCGCCGCCTCGTCCGGCCGTAGCATGCCGGCCACCGAGCGGCTGGCGATCCTGAGCGACATCGTGCGGACGGCCAACTCGATCTTGGAGCCACGCCGGGTCACCGAGCTGATCATGGCCCAGATCCAGCGGCTGCTTCCCTCCGAGGCGTGGTCGCTGCTGCTGGTGGACGAGGCGGCCGGCGGGCTCAAGTTCGAGATGGCGCTGGGCGTGCGCGGCACGGACGTCTCCAACCTGCGGGTCGAGATGGGCGAGGGGATCGCCGGCTGGGTGGCCCAGACCGGCAAGCCGGTGATCGTCAACGACGTGGCGCGGGACCGCCGCTTCAGCCCCAAGTTCGACACCTCCACCCGCTTCGTGACCCGCTCCATCCTCTGCGCCCCGCTGATCTCCCGCGGCCACACCATCGGTGTGGTCGAGATCATCAACCGCAAGGGCGGGCGCTTCACCAAGGCGGACCTGGACATCCTGCTGACCCTGGTCGAGCCGTGCGCGATCGCCCTCGAGAACGCCACGCTGTTCCAGCGGGCCGAGCGTCTGACGGTGACTGACGACCTGACCCAGCTCTTCAACTCCCGCTACCTGACCCTCTACCTGGACCGCGAGCTCAAGCGCTGCAAGCGTCACGGGATCCCGCTCTCGTTGATCTTTCTCGACCTCGACGGCTTCAAGGAGGTCAACGACCGGCACGGCCACCTGGCCGGCTCGAGCACGCTCACCGAGGTGGGCCGGATCCTGAACGAGGCGGTGCGCGAGTCGGACATCCTGGCCCGGTACGGTGGCGACGAGTTCGTGGTGGTGCTGCCGGAGACCCCGGCCTCGGGAGCCCAAGTGATCGCCGAGAGGATCCGGCAGGCGATCGAGTGCCACCCGTTCCTGGAGGGCCTGGATCTGGCGGTGAGGATCTCGGCGTCGTTCGGGGTCGCCTGCTACCCGGATCATGCCCTGACCCCGGGCGACCTGATCCGCAAGGCGGACCAGGCCATGTACCGGGTCAAGGAGCGGAACAAGAACGGGATCGAGCTGGCGGTGTAGCCGACACTCAATGGACCCCCAGAACACAGACAAGGACCCCCCTCCATGAACCTGCGCTCCGTGCTCAACCTGAGCTTCCTCTCCAACGACCTGGCCATCGACCTGGGAACCGCCAACACCCTCGTGTACGCGAAGGGGAAGGGGATCGTGGTCTCGGAGCCCTCGATCGTGGCGATGAACACGCGCACCGCCAAGGTCGAGGCGGTGGGCAAGGAGGCCAAGGAGATGCTGGGCCGGACCCCCGGCCAGATCGTGGCGATCCGCCCCATGAAAGACGGCGTGATCGCCGACTTCGAGATCACCGAGCAGATGCTCAGCTACTTCATCCGCCGGGCCCACAACCGCAATACCCTGGTGCGGCCGCGGATCATCATCGGGATCCCCTCCGAGGTGACCCAGGTCGAGAAGCGTGCGGTCAAGGACTCGGCGCTCAAGGCCAAGGCCTCGGAGGTCTACCTGGTGGACCAAGCGATGGCGGCGGCGATCGGCGCGGGGCTCCCCATCACCGAGCCGAGCGGCAACATGGTGGTGGACATCGGCGGCGGCACCACCGACGTTGCGGTGATCTCGCTGGCCGGCATCGTCTACTCGAAGTCGGTACGGGTGGCGGGCAACGAGATGGACGAGGCGATCATCCAGTACATCAAGAAGAAGTACAACCTGCTCATCGGCGAGCGCACGGCCGAGCAGATCAAGCTGGAGATCGGCAGCGCCTTTCCTCTCGACGAGGTGATGACGCTCGAGATCAAGGGCCGCGACCTGATCGAGGGGATCCCCAAGACGCTGACCGTCACCGATGCGGAGATCCGGGAGGCGCTGGCCGAGCCGATCAGCATCATCCTCAACGCGGTGCGGCTGGCGCTCGAGAAGACCCCGCCCGAGCTCTCCGCCGACATCGTCGACCGTGGGATCGTGCTGACCGGGGGCGGCAGCCTGCTGCAGAACCTCGACCGGCTGTTGCGGGAGGAGACCGGACTGCCGGTCTCGGTGGCCGAGGACCCGCTCAGCTCGGTGGTGCTCGGCACCGGTAAGATGTTGTCGGACTTCGACCTACTGAGGAAGATCAGCCTCGACTAGTCGGCTTTCCATGCCTCGTGTCGTGGGCTCGCGCCGGGCCCCTGTGATGCTCGCGGCGCTCGTGCTCCTCCATCTGCTGGCGATCTCTCACCAGGTGGACACTGGCGGGGGATTGTCGCTGCTGGAGCGGGGCGTGCTGACCCTGGTCTCGCCCTTTCAGCGACTGGCCGCCGGAACGGTGGCGGGGTTGGGCGGGCTGTGGCACGACTACCTGGACCTGCGAGGCGTCCGCCAGGAGAACCAGCGGCTGCGGGCCGAGCTGCGGGAGCTCCGCGGACAGGTCCAGGAGAAGAGCGCCCTGGCCAGCCAGGCGGAGCGGCTGAGGGCGCTCCTCGGGCTCCAGGAGATCCTGCCCTACGAGACGGTGGTGGCCGAGGTGATCGCCCGGGAGGGGATCCCCTGGTTTCGTACTCTGATGCTGAACAAGGGCTCGGCGGACGGGGTCCAGCTCAACGCCCCAGTGATCGGGGAGACTGGCGTGCTGGGGCGGGTGATCGCGGTCGGGCCGGCGGCCGCCCGGGTCCAGCTCCTGCATGATCGGGATTGCGGGGTGGCGGTGCGCGTGGAGCGCACCCGCGCTACGGGCGTGGTCTCGGGCCAGGTGGGGCGCGGCGGCACGGGTACCAGCGATCTCCTGATGAAATACGTGCCGGCCCAGGCCGAGATCGTGGTCGGCGACGTGGTGGTGACGTCGGGGCTCGACCGGATCTACCCGCCCGGCCTGCTGGTCGGGCGGGTCCGGTCGGTGCTGCCCCACCCTGGGCTGTTCCGGGAGGTGGTGGTGACCCCGTCGGCCCGGTTCGACGAGATCGAGGAGGCGCTGGTGCTCCAGGCCGTCCCGGGCGCGCCGGTCACGAACGAGGTCGTCGAGTGAGCGTGCTGATGGTGGCCGTGGCGCTGCTGGCCGCCCTGCTGGTGCAATCGGGGCTGGGCCTGGCGCTCCCCGAGCACACGGTGCTGCTGGATCCGTTCCTGCTGGTGATCGTCTACGTCGCCCTGTCCCGTGGCGAGGAGTATGGGCTGTGGGTCGGCACGGCGGCGGGCTGGATCCAGGAGGTCCACTTCGGCGGCCCGGTGGTGGGGCTGCTGGCGCTCAGCCGACTGCTCATCGGCTTCGCCGTTGGCGCTGCCGGCGCACGCCTGATGTTGGCCGGCGCTGCAGCGCGGATGTTGGTCCTCTTCGTGGCCACGCTCGTCGACGGCCGGTTGTTCGAGTGGCTGGCGGTGGTCTTCGAGCTGCCCCTCGACCCGCTGCCGGTCCCCCAACTGATGCTGCGCGCCGCCGCCAACGCGCTGGTGGGGGTGGCGGTCTTCGAGGCGGTGGACCGGATGCGACGGCGTCTGCGCCAGGAGTAGGCGAAATGCGGATCTACGAGGACCTGCGCGCGGTTCACCTACGACTGACGCTGATGCAGTATGGCCTGGCGGTGGCAGCAGCGGTGCTGCTGGGCCAGTTCTACTACCTGCAGGTGCTCCGGGGCCGGCATTTCCGGGAGCTGGCGGAGAACAACCGGATCCGAACCATCGAGCTGGCAGCTCCACGGGGACCCCTCTTCGACCGCAACGGTCGGGTGCTGGTCGGGAATCGACCTTCGTTCAACGTGCTCGTGGACCCGGAGCTGAGCGACGACCTCGACCGCACGGTGGTGCGCCTGGCCGAGCTGCTCCACACCGGCGAGGCCTCGCTTCGGGAGCAGTTGGCTCGCCGTGGCGCCCCCTATCAGCGGGTGGTGGTGCGCAGCAACGCCAGCTTCGAGGACGTGGCGGCGTTGGAGGCGCGACGCCTCGAGCTCCCCGAGGTGTCGGTGACCGTGGTGCCCCTGCGCGCCTACGCGCTGGCGAGCGCCGCGGCGCACAGCCTGGGCCGGGTGGGGGAGGTGACCGATCGTCAGCTGCGCCTGCCCGAATACGCCTCGCACCAGCCCGGGGACCTGGTGGGCCAGGCCGGTCTCGAGGCACGGTACGACGAGCAGCTCACCGGCACCAAGGGCCGGCGACAGGTGGTTGTGAACAGCCGCGGCATCGAGGTGGGGGAGGTGGAGCAACGGCTTCCGGTGCAGGGGCCGAGCTTGGGCCTGACGCTGGATGCGGGGCTGCAGTCGTTCATCGAGCGCGTCTTCGCCGGCCGTGCGGGCAGCGCGGTGGCGCTCGATCCCAGGAGCGGCGCGCTGCTGGCGCTGGCCTCGCTCCCCGCCTATGACCCCAACGCGTTCATCGAGGGGATCGACCCGGTGGCCTGGGGCCGGCTGCGGACCGATCCCCAGACCCCGCTGATGAACCGGGCCATTCAGGGGCAGTACGCACCCGGGAGCGTATTCAAGATCGTGATGGCGGCGGCCGCCCTCGAGGAGGGCATCGTGACCCCGCAGACCACGTTCACTTGCCGCGGGTCGCTCTACCTCTACGACAACGCGTTCGGATGCACCGGGGTGCACGGACCGGTCAACCTCAAGAGCGCGCTGGCGCACTCCTGCAACGTCTACTTCTACCAGCTCGGCGTCCGCCTCGACATTTCGCGGATCGCCCGCTACGCGGAGCTGATGGGGCTTGGGGCGCCCACGGGGGTGGACCTCCCCCACGAGACCTCCGGGTTGGTCCCGAGCCCGGAGTGGAAGCGTCGGGCGCTGGGCCAGAGCTGGTTCGCGGGCGAGACGGTCTCGGTCTCGATCGGCCAGGGCCAGCTCACCGTCACGCCCTTGCAGGTGGCGCGGCTGGCGGCACTGGTGGCGAACGGCGGCCGCCTGGTGCAGCCCTACCTGGGTCAGACCGTGGGTGGGCAGGCGATCGAGCGACCCGAGCCGCGGGACGTGGGCTTCGCCCCGAGCACCTGGGCGGCGATCCGCGAAGGCATGTGGGCTTCGGTGAATGCCGGCGGGACCGGTCGGCGAGCGGCCCTTCCGGGTGTGGCGGTGTGCGGGAAGACCGGCTCGTCGCAGGTGGTGGCGCGGGCACGGCTTCGTGCGGCGGGCGACAACGCCGCGTTGCAGCCCCACGCCTGGTTCGCCGGATTCGCGCCCCGAGAGCACCCGCGCATCGCTGTCTCAGTGCTGATCGAGAATGGCGGCAGCGGTGGCGCGGCGGCGGCACCGGTGGCGAGGCAGATCCTCGAGCGCTTCTTCCGCTTCGAGCCGCCGGCAACCCAGGCGGCGGAGGTGGGTCCGCCGCCTGCAGACGCAGATGGGGTCGAGAACGAGGGCCCCACGGTCTCGACGCAGCACGCCGGCTCGGCACGAAGCGAATCCGCCTCCGGGCTCGACGGGGGAGGCTGACGTGGGGCTGGATCGGCGGCTTCTGTTCAACCTCGACGGGCCGCTCTTGGTCGGAGTGCTGTGCCTGTGCGGGATCGGGGTGGCGGCGATCTCCAGCGCCACCCACACCGGCTCCCAGCCCGATGTCTACCTGAAGCAGCTCACCATGGTCGGCCTCGGCGTCGCCTGCCTGCTGATCGCGCTGGTCCCCGACTATCGGGGGTTGGTGGATCGATCCCCGCTTCTGTTCCTGGCCATGATCGGCGTGCTGGCCTTCGTGCTGGTCTTCGCCCCGCGCATCGCCGGAACCCGGCGCTGGCTGGTCCTGGGCCCGCTGCAGCTCCAGCCGTCGGAGCTGGCCAAGCTGGTGGCGGTGTTGCTGGTGTCCAAGCTGTTCGCCGAGTCCAGGAAGGAGTCGCTGGGGCTCCTGGACCTGGCGGCCCCCGGTGCCGCGGTGGGCGTCCTGTTCCTGCTGATCGCGGCCGAGCCGGACCTGGGCAGCGCCTTCTGCCTGGTCCCTCCATTCCTGACCGTGGCCCTCCTGGCGGGCCTGCGACCGCGAGCGCTGCTGGCGCTCTGCCTGGCCGCGCTGGTGGTGGGAGGGTTGGGCTGGCAGTTTGCCCTCAAGGACTACCAGAAGACCCGGATCCTGTCGTTTCTCGACCCGGCTCGTGACCCACGGGGCGCCGGCTACCAGAAGATCCAGTCCCAGATCGCGGTGGGCTCGGGGGGTCTTCTCGGGAAAGGGTTCCAGCAGGGCAGCCAGAGCCAGCTCGGGTACCTCCCGGCCCGCCACACGGACTTCATCTTCTCGGTGATCGCCGAGGAGTCCGGCTTCCTGGGCGTGAGCGTGGTGCTCGGCTTGTACCTGCTGGTCCTCTGGCGCTGCCTCGAGGCGGCGCGGCTGGCGCGAGACCGTGCCGGGGCCTACTTGGTGGCCGGCATCACCGCCGTGCTGGCGTTTCAGGTCGTGTACAATGTCGCCATGGTGGCGGGCCTGGTGCCGGTCAAGGGCCTGCCGCTACCCTTCATCAGCTACGGAGGCTCGTCGGTCCTGGCGTCGCTGGTCGGGGTGGGCCTGATCATGAACACCAGGATGCGGCGATTCGTGAATTGATCCCCCGTCATTCCGCTCCTTGTGGCCCGGCCGATCCTTTTCGGGTGGTCCCTTCCGCACTCATCATCGGTATTCACGCGGCGCAACCCGCCGCCTTCGGGTCGGCTCGCTTCCGCGACGATCCCGGGGCCGCCGACCCCCACGAGCCATCACCGTCCTGCCGACGGCGCTACCCGGCCAGGTCGACAGCCCGCCTCTTGGCCGCCGACCTCGAGGGCCCGCAGCGAGTCGGCCGCTGCGGGCCCCCCGCCATGGCGGAGCGGCCGTCCCGGCTGGAGGCCGGGGCGCGTCGAAGGCAAAGGACGCGAAGGCTCCTGGAAGGGACCTTCCATGATCAGGGAACTCATCGTCAGCTGCACCCCGCAGGAGACGCGGGTGGCCCTCCTCGAAGAGGGCCGGGTCTCGGAGCTCTTCATCGAGCGAGAGGCCCAGCGGGGAATCGTCGGCAACATCTATAAGGGCCGGGTGACCCGGGTGCTTCCCGGGATGCAATCGGCATTCGTGGACCTCGGCCTCGAGCGAGACGCCTTCCTGCACGTGGCGGACGTCCTGGACGAGCTTCCCGAAAACCTTCTGAGCGCCGAAGAGCAGGCGGAGGTCCGGGAGTCGTCCGAGACCTCGCGGATCGAGGACCGGCTCCAGGCCGGGCAGGAGGTCCTGGTTCAGGCCGTCAAGGAGCCCCTCGGCGCTAAAGGTGCCCGCATCACCTCCCACATCTCCCTTCCCGGTCGCTATCTGGTGCTGATGCCTACCGTGCAGCACGTCGGGGTCTCGCGGAAGATCGTGGAGGAGGAGGAGCGCAAGCGGCTCAAGGGGCTGGCCAAGGCGCTGCGAGGCGAGATCGGAGGGGGCGGCTTCATCGTACGTACCGCTGGGCAGGGGCGGTCCCGCGAGGACTTCGATCGGGACGCCCGCTTCCTGAAGCGGACCTGGGACGAGATACGGGCGGTGGCCTCTCGGGGCCGGCCCCCCCTGCTGCTGCACCGCGAGCCCTCGCTGGTGCACCGGCTGCTGCGAGACCTGCTCAGCGAGGAGACGGGACAGGTGGTGCTGGACAGCCCGGCGGAGCACGCGCGTGCGCTCGAGCTGGTGAGCCAGCTTCAGCCGTCTCTGGCCAAGCGGGTGAGGCTACACGCTCGACCCCACAGCATCCTGGAGGAGCACGGGGTGGCTGCCGAGATCGAACGTGCCTTGCGCAACAAGGTCTGGCTCGACTCGGGCGGCTACATCGTCATCAACCAGACCGAGGCGCTGGTGGCGATCGACGTCAACACCGGCCGCTACGTGGGCAAGAACACGCTGGAAGACACGGTGCTGAGCACGAACCTGGAGGCGGTTCGGGAGGTGGTGCGACAGATCCGGCTGCGTGACCTCGGCGGCATCATCGTGGTGGACCTGATCGACATGGAGGAGCGCAAGAGCCGGCAGAAGGTGCTGGCGGCCTTCGAGCGCGAGCTGGCCGGCGACCGCTCGCCCTCGAAGGTACTCTCCGTCAACGAGCTCGGGCTGGTGATCCTGACCCGCAAGCGGGTCAGGCAATCGCTCGAGCGCACCCTGTGCGAGCCCTGCGGCTACTGCGGCGGGACCGGCATGGTCAAGCGCCCCAGCACCGTCTGCTCCGAGCTCTTCGACGAGGTCCGGAAGCTGGCTCCACACATCCACGGCCAGCCCCTGATGGTCCGCCTCAACCCGGAGGTGGCGCGGGCCCTGACCAGCTCCGAGTCCGATGTGCTGCGCGAGCTGTGCGCCCTGGTCGGCGGGGAGATCCAGGTCCTGGGCGACCCCCTCCTCCACCAGGAGCAGTTCGACGTGGTGCCGCTCGAGTCACCGGGAAGCTGAGGCAGCTCCGGATTGACCGTCCCCAGGACCGACTTGCCGGCGTACGTGGACGCCATCGAGGGCTACCTGGGCCGGCTGCGGGGCCGCCCGGTGTCGCTGGTCGGTCACGAGTTCGCCCTGGCACGGGACTTCCACGCCGCCGGCGTATCGCTCGCCAGCGTCCTTTCGGCGATCGACCGGGGACGCGAGGCGGCCGGCCCGGTGGTGTCGCTCTCGTTCTGCTCCCGCTTCCTGAGAGGCCAGGTCCGCCCTGGTTCCGCCGGGGCGGTCACGCCCGAGGCACCCCCTCGGGGGGTCTCCTCTGAGGCCGTGAGGGCGACCCTCCGCCGCCTGGAGGCTCTGGTCGAGGCGCTCTCACGCGAGGAATGGCGCGAGGACGTCACCGTGGGACGGCTGCTCGAGCAGGCTCGAGCCTTGCTGCGGCAACCCCCCGCCGACGTCGACGATCAGGTGCTGCGGATCGACCGTGCGGTCGATGCCTGGATCTCGGCGGGGCTCGCCGTCGAGGAGGTCGAGAGGTGCCGCCGGGAGCTGCACCGCTCGCTGGCCCGTGCGGCGTCGTCCACCTCGGCCGTGGATGAGGCGGTGCGCCGGGAGGCGGCGCGCCGGGTCCGCGAGCGGCTCCGGCTGCCCCGTCTGACCTGAGACGCGGGGCCGGGCCAGTCCAGATCCACGCGCCCGGCGCGGAAGGGCACACCCTCGGCCTGCAGCAGCCGGCGCTGAAGCCAGGCACCGGGCCCGGGGCGCAACGAGATGCGGCCGCCGGAGCCGACCACACGGTGCCACGGGACCTGCGCCTCGCGTGACGCCGGGAGGGCCCGCAGCGCCCAGCCGACCGCGCGCGCCCCACGGGGAACGCCGAGCTGCTGGGCCACCTGGCCGTAGGTGGCCACGCAGCCCACCGGGATCTCCTCGACGAGGCGGTAGACGCGCTCGAAGAAACCTTCCTCTGGATCGACCCTCGTGCACCGCCGGGGGCGGCTCAGTTCGGAGCCTCGGGGTCGGGGCGCGGCTCGGCATCGGGGCCGGTCGGCTCCTGCGGGGCCGGAGCTGTCTTCACCGCTGCCTGGTCGCCGCTGACACTGAGCTCGTCTTCGAGGCCGGGGACCGGGACCGGCAGCTCACGCGAGGTCGCGGCGGTGGCGGCAGTGGGTGCGTCGGGGACCGCAACCTCCGTCTGGGCCTCGCGGATCTTCACCTCGATGTTGGCCGGCTGGCGCAGCCGCTCGATGTAGGCGGCGTACTCTTTGTCCATCCGCTCCCGGGTCAGCCGGGCGCGAAGGTTCTCCTTGACCTCCTCGTACGGCGCCACCGACGCCGGGTTCTTCTCGACCAGGCGGAGGATCTGGTAGGCACCGTCGGCGGTCGGGATGGGGTCGGAGATGTCGCCCGGCTGGAGAGCGGAGATGGTCTGCTTGTGCGAGGCGTTCATCTCCTCGATGGCGATCGTCCCCAGGTCGCCCCCGGCCGCTCGGGAGGGGGCGCTGGAGTAGAGCTGGGCCAGGGCCGCAAAGTCCTCGCCGGCTCGGAGCCGGGCGACCAGTGCCTCGGCTTCCTGGCGAGCGTTCTCTCCTTCCAGAACCATCTCCTGGAGCTTGACGGTGGCGGGGCGGCTGAACTCGGTGGTGCGCCGCTCCTCGTAGGCCGCCACCAGCTCCTCGTCCGAGACCCTGGTCTTGCTCTCGAGGTCGGCCATCAGAACCTGGCGCCGTAGCACCGATCGCTCGATGCTCCGCTTCAGATCGTTGAGGGTCATTCCCTCTTCGCGAAGCTGGGCCAGCAGCTCGTCTTCGCTCTGGATATGGTTCTCGGTCTTGATGTCCTCGATGAAGCTGTCCAGGACCTCCGGGCGCAACTGGATCCCCAGCTCCTCGGCCCGCTGGACCACCAGCAGGTCGTCGATCGCCTCCTGCAGGATGCGGGCATTGTTCTGGCGAAGAAAGCCCGCCACGCCGTCCGGTGAGATACGGGCGGCCTGGGCGGCCGCCACCTGCCGCTGGGTGAACTCGGTGAGGGTGACGATGTCGCCGTTCACCTTGGCCACCACGCGCTCGAGCATCTCGGCAGAGAGCGGGGGGGATGCCAGCAGGAGGCTAGGGGTTACTGCGAGGACGATCTTCCAGAACTTCATGATTCACCTGGGCCTGGGCCATGATATCCCTCACGAACTCGCGGACACGCCGGTCGGATTCCGCCTGCAGGAGCCCGGAGCGAATCCGGTCCCGGCATTCCTCGAGCGGTATCTGGCGTGGGTCCTGCCGTGAGTCGACCCTCAAGACATGATAGCCGAGTGGGGTCTCGACCACACCGCTGATGGCCCCGGGGCGAAGGGCGAAGGCGGCGGCGTCGAGCTGCTTGGGTAGCTGACCCCGCGAGAAGGTGCCCATCAGCCCTCCCTGGTCGGCCTCCGGGGACTGGGACAGGGAACGAGCCAGGGCGTCGAAGCTGCGGGGGGCCTTCTGGAGCCGCCGCCTGACGTCCCGGGCCTCGTTGAGGGTTGCGACCAGGATCTGCCGGACGGTGACGGACTCGGGTACCTGGAACTCGTCGCCGTGGGTGGAGTAGTAGGCCTCGACCGCCTCCTCCGTCACCGCCACCTTCCGGAGCACGGAGCTGGCCAGCAGGCGTCGGACCCCGGCCTCCTCCTCGGCCTCGTCGGCCTCGGGCCTCACCAGGCCCTGGCGCCGGGCCTCGAGCACCAGGACGCGCTCCTCCAGGAACGGTTGCAGCAGCGCCCTGCGCACGTCGGCATCCAGCGGCGCCTCTCCTTGCTCTTCGATCCTGGCGACGTGTCGCTCGAACTCGCTCAGACACACCACCTGGTCACCCAGCGTCAGGAGGGCCGGGTCTCCCGCCGGCTCGGTCGGGGCACAGCTCGGGCAGACGGCCGCCAGCAGCAAGACGAGGGTTCCGTGGATGCGGGACCGTTGTCGCACAGACTCCTATAGGTTCTCCGAGGCGGCCTCCGAGGGCAAGAGGCCCTCGAGGGCGCCCAGGAACGCCGCCAGCCGGTCGAGCGGGGCCCCCTCCTTCCCAGCCAGCCATCGGATGGCGCCGTCCGGCGCCAGGGCGGCGCCAGGGGTGCCGCCCACCCACGCCACCAGGGCCGCAGGGGGCAGGGGTGATCGAGGATCGAGCTGTAGGCGCAGGCCGTCCCCCAGCCGGTCGACCTGGCTCACGCCCAGCGCCTCGGCCCGCAGCCGAAGGCTGGCGAAGTGGGCCAGCTCGTCGAGCGGCGCGGGCAGCGGCCCGTAGCGCTCCCGGATCTCCTGGCCCAGGGCCTGGATATCGGCTTGCGCGCGGACCTGGCTGAGCCGCTTGTAGAGGGAGAGTCGTTGCTGTACGTCCGGGACGTACTCGGCGGGGATGCGCAGCTCCACCCCGAGGTTGAGGGTGGCGCGGGGCCCCATGGGCGCCTGACCCTTGAGCTCGAGAATGGTCTGCTCGAGGAGTTGGACGTAGAGGTCGAGGCCCACGGCGTGGATGTGGCCGCTCTGCTGGCCGCCGAGGAGGTTGCCGGCGCCCCGCAGCTCGAGGTCGAGGGCGGCGATCCGAAAGCCGGCCCCGAGCTCGGAGAACTCACGGATCGCGGCCAGACGCTTGCGAGCCAGCTCCGAGAGGACCTTGTCCGGGGGGACCAGCAGGTAGGCGCTGGCCCGCCGGTCCGCCCGCCCGACCCGTCCGCGGAGCTGGTAGAGCTGGGCCAGGCCGTAGCGGTCGGCGCGGTTGATCAGCAGGGTGTTGGCCCGTGGGATGTCGAGGCCGTTCTCGATGATGGTGGTGGTCACCAGGACGTCGGCTCGGCCCTCGACGAAGGACAGCATGGCCCGCTCGAGCTGGGCCTCCGGCATCTGGCCGTGGGCCACCGCCACCCGAGCCTCCGGTACCAGCCGCGTGACCAGGTTGGCCAGGGCGTAGATCGACTCGATGCGGTTGTGAACGAGGAAGATCTGACCGTCGCGGGCCAGCTCCTGGCGAATCGCCGTGGCGATGGTGTCGGTGGAGAACCTCAGCACCGAGGTGTGGATGGCCAGCCGGTCTTTGGGGGGCGTCTCGATCACCGACATGTCGCGGATGCCGCCGAGGGCCATCTGAAGGGTGCGGGGGAGGGGCGTGGCGGAGAGGGTCAGGCAGTCGACGTCGGTGCGCAGGTGTTTGAGGCGCTCCTTGGCGGCCACGCCGAAGCGTTGCTCCTCGTCGATGACCAGGAGGCCCAGGTCCCGGAAGCTCACGTCCTTGGAGAGGATCCGATGGGTGCCGATCAGGACGTCCACCCCCCCCGCGGCGGCGCGCTCGAGCACGCGCCGGACCTCGGCCGGCTTGCGGAAGCGCGAGGCCATCTCCACCACCACCGGGAACGGGGCGAAGCGCTTGCGAAAGGTCTTCCAGTGCTGGAAGGCGAGCACCGTGGTCGGCGCCAGCACCGCCACCTGCTTGCCGTCGAGGACGGCCCGCATGGCGGCGCGCATCGCCACCTCGGTCTTGCCGTAGCCGACGTCGCCGCAGATCAGGCGGTCCATCGGCTGGGGCGCGGCCATGTCGCGCTCGACGTCCCGAATGGCCGCCGCCTGGTCCTCGGTCTCCTCGTACTCGAACGACGCTTCGAACTCAGTCTGCCAGGGGCTGGTGGTGGAGAATGCGTGCCCTGGGCGCGCCTTGCGCTGCGCATACAGGCGCAGCAGCTCGGCGGCCATGTCGCGCATCGCCTTCTTGACCCGGCGTTTGACCTTCTCCCACTGGCCGCTGCCGAGCTGATCGATGGCCGGGCGAGCGCCCTCGGCGCTGGTGTACTTCTGGATCCGATCGAAGCTCTCGATGGGAACCTTGAGCTTGTCACCGCCCCGGTAGCTGAGCACCATCAGCTCACGGCGCTGGCCGCCGATCTCGAGCGCCTCGAGCCCTTCGAAGCGCCCGATGCCATGGTCCTGGTGGACCACCAGGTCGCCGGGCCTGAGATCCCGGAAGTCGGAAAGGAACCCTCTCGCTCCGCGGGCCCGCCCACGCGAATGGAGGTGCACCTCTTCGGGGAAGACGTCGCCGTCGGCGAGCACCCGGAGGCCCGGATCGGGCAGCTCGAAGCCGACGGAGAGCGCGCCGACACGGACGTCGATGGGCTGGCCATCGCCCACCGAGAGCTGGTCCTCGCGGAGAACATCCTTCAGCCGTTCGGCCCGCCCGGCGTTGCCGAGGAAGATGACCTGTTGCGCGGGCCCGGTGCGCAGGTCGGCGACCAGCCGTCGTAGGTCACCCAGGTATCGGATCGCCGGGCGCCCGGCGATGTGGATGCCGCGTGCTTCGGGATCCAGCTCACGCAGGTTGAAACCCGGCGGGCTGGAGAGGCGCTCGCTCAGCGCCGCCGGCGAGACCAGCGCCTCCGAGACCTCCGGCAGGAGCCCCCCTTGATGGGCGGCCCGGTCTTCCTGTGCCCTTTGGTAGAGGCCCTTCGCCTGGTCGCAGATCGACTCGGGTTCCAGCGCCACCACGCAAGCACCGGAGAGAAACTCCCAGGCGGGGACCGTGATCCCCGGAACCAGCACCAGCAGCTCCACGGCTTCCTCGGGGGGGGAGGGGCGGCCGGGGTCCAGGCGCTCGATCAGGGACTCACGGGCGCTGCCGGGCGGAAACCGCTCGGCGATCCGGCTCCGCAGCCGTTCGAGGGTGGACTGGGTGAGAAAGAGGTCGCTGAGCGGGAGGATCTCGAAGCTCTCCAGCGGTCCGGTGGTGCGCTGGGTCTCCGGGTCGAAGGCCCGTAGGGATTCGATCTGGTCGCCGAACAGCTCGAGGCGCACCGGCTGGCTACGGTCCGGCGGGAACAGGTCGAGGATCCCGCCCCGCTGGGCAAACTGGCCGGGGGAGGTGACCGGGTCCTCGCGCGCATAGCCCGCCTCGATCAGGGCCTCGACCAGAAGCTCGGGGAGCATCTCCTCGCCCTCGCGGAAGACGAGCTGACGGGTTTCGAACAGCGCGGGGCACAGGCTCGGGCGCAGCAAGCCGGCGGGGGAGGCCACCAGGGCCACCATCCGGTTGCGCCGGGCGGCGTGAAGCGCGGCGGCACGGCGGAGACCCGCTTCCGGATGTCGCGGGAGGCCCCGGAAAGGGGCCGGCCCGGGGGCAGGGAAAGGGAACACGCCCGCCTCCGGGAGACCGACCTCATGAGCCAGGGTGGCCAGGTCCTCGGCGATCAGCTCCACCTGTCGCTCCTCGGGTGCCACCACCAGGAGCGGCGGACGTGCCGTGAGCAACGGGACCAGCAGGCGGGCCGGCCCCGCCAGGCCGGAGACGTCGCGCAGGCCCTCTCCCAGCCCGTCCCAGGTCGCCGGGAGCTGGCTGCGGAAGCGTTCGACCCAGGCGGCGGTCACGGTCGGCGGATGCGTGCCAGCAGCCGGGATGTCGAGAGGTCGGCAACCAGCGGGACCCTCACGACACGGCCACCGCTCGCCTCGACCACATCCCGCCCGACGATGTGGTCGAGCGCCCAGTCCGCGCCCTTGACCAGCACGTCCGGCAGGAGCGCCTCGATCACCACCGCCGGCGTGTCCTCCGCGTAGAGAACCACCCGGTCCACCGCCTCCAGGGCGAGCAGCGTCTCGGCGCGCTCCTGCTCCGGGATCAGCGGCCGCTCCTCTCCCTTGAGCCGGCTCACCGACGCGTCGCTGTTGAGGGCCACCACCAGCAGGTCTCCCTCGGCTCGAGCCGCCTCGAGCAGGGCCACGTGACCGGGATGGAGCAGATCGAAGCAGCCGTTGGTCAGCACCACCCGGCGGCCGGCGGCCCGCCATGCCGCCCGCTCGACGAGAAGCTCGTGAAGCGGTGTGGCCGCGGGTCGGGTCGGCTCAGCGCGGCTCTTCGTCACTGAGGTCCAGCTCGGGCCGCGGCTCCGGAGGCGTCAACTGCAGGCCACCCGAGAAGCTCCAGTGATGCTCCGGCCGGTAGGCGCCCACGTCCTTGATGCGGCTCTTGACGCGGAACGAGTAGAGGCCGCGGTGGTAGTCGAAGGGGGTGCCGTCGCGGTTGTGGACGGCCACGTCCAGCAGGTAGGTCCCCTCGACCAGCCGGAGGTTCTCGATCACCAGCCGAACCTGCCCGTTGCCTTCGGCCCGCTTGGAGCGGTACTCCTCGATGTGGGTGTTGGTGCCGTACAGCGAGATGCCGTCGGCGGTGAACAGGCCGATGCCGAACACGAAGTCGTCGACGGGGGCACGGGCACGGACCGACAGCTCGATGGTGAGCGCCTCTCCGGGCGCGAAGACGTGGCGCCTTCGGTCTCGCCCGTCGCGGAGCGTTACCCCCACGATCTCCATCTCGCGGCTACCCCAGCGGCCCTCGCGGTAGCCGTGTGGAGTCCCCTCCTCGGGTGGGGCGGGGGCCACGGCCGCAGCGGCTTCGGCGGCGGCCTTGTCGTGGACCCGGGAGAGGCGTTCCTCCTCACCACCGGCGACGTAGGTCAGGTAGGCGTCGACCACCCGCTTCGGGTCGCCCCGGTCGGCGATCTGACCGTGACGCAGCCAGATCACGTCGTCGCACATCTTCTCCACCAGGCCCAGGCTGTGGGTCACCAGCAGGATGGTCTTGCCGCGGCGCCGGAACTCCCCGATCTTGTCCAGGCACTTCCGGGTGAAGGCCTCGTCGCCCACCGCCAGCACCTCGTCGATCAGCAGCACCTCGGGATCGACGTGGATCGCCACCGCGAAGCCGAGGCGGACGTACATGCCGGAGGAGTAGGTCTTGACCGGGGCCTCGATGAAGTCCTCGAGCTCCGCGAAGGCCACGATCTCGTCGAAGCGCTCCTCCACCTCGCGCTTGGAGAGGCCCAGCATGATCCCGTTGATGGCCACGTTCTCGCGCCCGCTGATCTCGGGATGGAAGCCGG
Organism: uncultured Acidobacteriota bacterium; assembly: GCA_964574335.1. Taxonomy (GTDB): domain Bacteria; phylum Acidobacteriota; class Vicinamibacteria; order Fen-336; family Fen-336; genus CAZNNH01. The sequence continues at coordinate 25,672 of CAZNNH010000004.1, forward strand.
CCCCGAGCTCGATCAGGGCCGAGATCCGGCCGGTCACCTCGATCTGGCCCCGGGTGGGCTTGGTGATCCCGGCGAGCAGCTTGAGGAGCGTCGACTTCCCGGATCCGTTCTCGCCGATCACGCCGAAGGTGCGACCCTTCGGGACATCGAAGCTCACTCCGTCCAGCGCGGTGAAGGTCTGGTCGGGACGCAGGTCGGCGAGCAGGCTCCCGCTGAGCAGTGCGCTCTTCAGGGTCTTGAACTGGTTCTTGAAGAGGAACCGTCGGTAGACCTTGGTCACGTCGCGGGCGACCACCGCCGGCGCCAGGGGTCGGGCCGTCATGCGCTAGACCTCCTCCGGCAATGTGTCGCGCAGGCGGTCGAAGACGAAGGCGCCGATGGCGAAGACGACCAGAGAGAGCAGCAGGGTCAGACCCAGGCCGCGCAGGTGATGGAACTCCCCCTGAAACAGCATCTCCTGATATGAGACGAGAACGTGCGTCATCGGGTTGAGGCGGAGCAACGTTCGGAGCGGCCCGTCCGGGAGGTCCGTCATGGTGTAGAGGATCGGCGTGCCCCAGAACCACAGGTGCAGGATGTGAGTGAGCAGGTCGCGCAGGTCTCGGAAGTGGACGGTGAGCGCGGCGAAGAAGAGCGACAGCCCCAAGGTGAAGACGAGCTGGACCATGAGGGGCAGTGGCAGCAGCAGCGCCGTGAGCTGGAGCTTCCCCTCGTAGGCGAGGAACGCCAACAGGATCGGCAGGCCGAAGAGGAAGTGCATGAAGTTGGCGAAGACCGACACCACCGGCAGCACCTCGGCCGGGAACAGCACCTTCTTGATCAGGTTCCCGCCGGCGATCAGGACCCCCGAGGCCTCCGACAGCGAGGACTGGAACCAGGTCCAGGGCAGGATGCCGCAGAAGAGGAAGAGGTAGTACGGGTTGGTGGTCTTGGGTCGGACGCCGGGGAATATCTGGGTGAAGACCAGCCCGTAGGTGAGCATCAGCAGCAGGGGGTTGATGAAGCTCCAGAAGAAGCCCAGCACGCTGCCGCGGTAGCGGGCCTTCAGGTCGCGGCCGACCAGGCTCTGGACCAGAAGCCGATAGCGGAGCAGCCTGCGGAGCTGGGCGATCATGACGCCTTGCTCCGGGTGCTTCGAGCCGGTGCCTCCAGGCTCAGAGCCGGTCCTTGCGGGCCGCCGCCAGGCGGGTCACCGCTCTCTGGTAGGCGAGCTGGGCCTCGTGGAAGCCGGTCTCGTCCTTGACCGTTCGTAGTCGCTCGGCGGCGCGGGCGCGGGCGCTCTCGGCGCGCTCGGGGTCGATGTCCTCGGCTCGCTCCCCGACCTCGGCCAGGATGCTGACCTGCTCGGGGAGCACCTCGCAGAAGCCCCAGAAGCAGGTGAGGACGTGACCTCGGCCGCCCTTCCGGTAGCGGATCTCCCCGAGGCCCAGCGTCGAGACGAAGGGGGCATGGCCCGGAAGCACACCGAAGTAGCCCTCCGACCCTGGGGCCTGGACCTCGTCGACCTCATCGCGCAGCAGCAGGCCGTCGGGTGTGACCACCTCCAGGAGCAGCTTGGTCGGAAGGCCAGCGTCCGTCATGTCCCGCTCAGCCCTCCATCTTCTTGGCCTGCTCGACGACCTCCTCGATCGGGCCCACCATGTAGAAGGCCTGCTCGGGGAGGTGATCGAGCTCGCCGTCGACGATCATCTTGAAGCTTCTCACCGTGTCGGCCAGCGGGACATACTTGCCGGGGATGCCCGTGAACTGCTCGGCCACGTGGAAGGGCTGGGAGAGGAACTTCTGGATCTTGCGGGCCCGCGCCACCACCACCTTGTCGTCCTCGGAGAGCTCGTCGATACCGAGAATGGCGATGATGTCCTGCAGGTCCTTGTAGCGCTGCAGCGTCTGCTTGACCGACCGGGCCACCTGGTAGTGCTCCTGGCCCAGGATCCGCGGGTCGAGGATCCGCGACGAGGACGCCAGCGGGTCGACTGCCGGGTAGATGCCCAGCTCGACGATCTGGCGCGACAGGTTGGTGGTGGCGTCGAGGTGGGCGAAGGTGGTGGCGGGCGCCGGGTCGGTGTAGTCGTCGGCGGGGACGTAGATGGCCTGGATCGAGGTCACCGAGCCGTGCTGGGTTGAGGTGATGCGCTCCTGCAGCTCGCCCATCTCGGTCTGCAGCGTGGGCTGGTAGCCCACCGCCGAGGGCATCCGTCCGAGCAGTGCCGAGACCTCGGACCCGGCCTGGGTGAAGCGGAAGATGTTGTCGATGAAGAGCAGCACGTCCTTGCCCTCTTCGTCGCGGAAGTACTCGGCGGAGGTCAGCCCGGACAGGGCCACCCGCAGCCGCGCGCCAGGGGGCTCGGTCATCTGCCCGTAGATCAGGGCCGCCTTCGACTTCTTGTAGTCGTGGGGGTCGATGACCCCCGACTCCTGCATCTCCAACCAGAGGTCGTTCCCCTCCCGGGTGCGCTCGCCCACCCCGGCGAAGACCGACACGCCGCCGTGCTTCTTGGCGATGTTGTTGATCAGCTCCATGATGATGACGGTCTTGCCGACACCGGCGCCGCCGAAGAGCCCGATCTTGCCGCCACGCAGGTAGGGCTCGATCAGGTCGACCACCTTGATCCCGGTCTCGAACATCTCGAGCTTTGTGGACTGGTCTTTGAGGGCCGGGGCAGGACGGTGGATTGGGTATCGCTTCTGGGTGGTCACCGGCCCGAGCCCGTCGACCGGCTCGCCGACCACGTTCAGCACCCGGCCCAACGTCTCCTGGCCCACCGGCATCGAGATCTGGCCACCGGTGTCGGTCACCCGGGTCCCGCGCACCATCCCGTCGGTCGGCACCATGCTGACGCAGCGGGCGCGGTTCTCGCCGAGGTGCTGCTCGACCTCGGCGATCACGTCTATCGGGATGCCGCTCTTCGAGCCGTCGTCCTGTATGCGGACGGCGTTGTAGATGGGGGGCACTCCACCGTCGAACTCGACGTCGACGACCGGCCCGATCACCTGAACCACCCGACCCGTGTTCTGACTCATGGACGAATCTCCCGGGGCCCGACTCGGGCTAGCTGGAAGCGCCCGAGACGACCTCGATGATCTCCTTGGTGATCGCCGCCTGGCGCACCTTGTTCATATGAAGGGTCAGCCGGTCGATCATCTCGGCGGCGTTGTTGGTGGCCGCGTCCATCGCGGTCATCCGCGCCCCGTGCTCGGCGGCAATCGACTCCAGCAGCGCCCGATAGACCTGGGTCTCGACGTGGCGGGGCAGCAGGCTTTCGAAGATCGCCTTGGGCGAAGGCTCGTAGATGTAGTCGAAGGCCGGCTGCGTCGGCTGCAACGATCGCTTCTCGATCGGCAGCAGCCGCTCCGCCACCACCCGCTGCTGGATCACGCTCTTGAACTCGTTGAACACCAGGTGGATCTCGTCGAAACGATCGTCGATGAAGACCTCGATCAGCTCCCTGGCGATCCGCTGCGCGGTTGCGTAGCTCAGCGCCTGAAAGATCCCGACGTGCTCGCTGTGGACGCTCAGGTGGCGGCGCCGGAAGTGGTCGCGGCCCTTCCGGCCCACCAGGCCGAGCTCGACCTTCTTGTCCCGGCGCTGGTCGATGATCCGCGAGGCGAGCCGGATGATGTTGGCGTTGAAGCCGCCACACAGCCCCTTGTCGGCGGTGATCACCACCAGGAGCTGGCGCTCGTCGCCCTTCTCCTGCAGCAGCGGGTGGTACTCGGGCGCGGCGCGGGTGGCCATGCTGTTCAGCACCTGCAGCATCAGACGGGCGTAGGGGCGCGCCGCGAAGATCGCCTCCTGGGCCCGGCGGAGCTTGGCGGCCGAGATCATCTTCATGGCCCGGGTGATCTGCTGCGTGTTGCGCACGCTGCGGATCCGGCGTCGGATGTCGATCAGGGCGGGCATCTTTGGAGGCTCAGGCTTCGCTGGCCTGGAAGATCCCCTTGAACTCCGAGAGGGCGCCCTTCAGCCGCTCGCCGAGCTCCCCCTTGAGGTCTCGCTTCTCCGCAATCTCGCTCAGCAGCGAAGCATGCCGGCTGGCCAGGAAGGCATAGAGCTCCTTCTCGTAGCGTCTCCCGTCGCTCACCGGGTAGGCGTCGAGGTAGCCGTTGGTGGCCGCGAAGATGATCACGATCTGCTGCTCCACCGGCAGCGGCAGGTACTGGTCCTGCTTGAGGATCTCGGTCAGCCGCTGGCCCCGGGCCAGCATCGCCTGGGTGGCCTTGTCGAGGTCCGAGGCGAACAGGGCAAAGGCCTGGAGCTCCCGGAACTGGGCCAGGTCTAGCCGGAGCCGACCGGCCACCGCCTTCATTGCCTTGACCTGGGCCGAGCCGCCCACCCGGGAGACCGAGTTGCCGACGTTGATGGCGGGACGGATGCCGGTGTTGAACAGGTCGGACTCGAGGAAGATCTGGCCGTCGGTGATGGAGATGACGTTGGTGGGGATGTAGGCGGAGATGTCTCCGGCCTGGGTCTCGATGATGGGAAGGGCGGTGAGGCTGCCGCCACCCTTGCCGTCGTTGAGCTTGGCGGCCCGCTCCAACAGCCGGCTGTGGAGGTAGAAGACGTCGCCTGGATAGGCCTCGCGGCCGGGCGGGCGCCGCAGCAGCAGCGAGATCTCTCGGTAGGCGGCAGCGTGCTTGGAGAGATCGTCGTAGACACACAGGGCGTGGCGGCCCTGGTCGCGGAAGTACTCGCCGATGGCGCAGCCCGCGTAGGGCGCGAGATAGAGGAACGGGGCCGGGTCAGAGGCGGTCGCCGAGACCACGATGCTGTGCTCCATCGCCCCGAAGTCCTCGAGGGTCTTGACGATCTGAGCCACCGTGGAGCGTTTCTGGCCGATCGCGACGTAGATGCAGACGACGCCGGTCCCCTTCTGGTTGATGATCGTGTCGAGGGCCACCGCGGTCTTGCCCGTCTGCCGGTCACCGATGATCAGCTCACGCTGGCCTCGGCCGATCGGCACCATCGCGTCGATCGCCTTGAGCCCGGTCTGGAGCGGCTCGCGGACGGGTTGGCGGTCGACCACGCCAGGCGCCAGGCGCTCGATGGCGACGTACTCGGTCGCCTCGATCGGTCCCTTTCCGTCCAGGGGCTGGCCGACCGTGTTCACGACCCGGCCGATCATGTTCTCGCCAACCGCCACCGACATGATGCGCTTGGTTCGCTTGACCTCGTCGCCCTGCCCGATCTCGGCGGTCTCGCCCAACAGCACCGCACCGACCGAGTCCTCCTCGAGGTTGAGCGCCACCCCCATCACGCCATGGGGCAGCTCGAGCAGCTCGCCGGCCATGCAGTTCTCGAGGCCGTAGATCCTGGCGATGCCGTCACCCACCGACAGCACCGTGCCGACCTCGGAGACATCCATGGCGGCGGAGAAGCCGGCAAGCTGCTCCCGGATGACCTGGGTGATCTCTTCGGCCCGAATCTCCATAGACTCTCCGACCCGCGGCGGGCGCGCCGCGGGAGCTAGCTTCCCACCACCTCGAGCGTCATCGGCCGGGCGCCTCTTCCAGGAGCCGTTGGCGCAGGAGCTGGAGGCGCCCGCGCAAGCTCCCGTCGTAGACACGTCCGGCGAGGCTCAGCCGGAGGCTACCCAGAAGCCCAGGCTCCACACGGTAGCTGAGCTCGACCGGCTTTCCGGCCAGCCGCTCGACCGCCGCATGGATGGCCGACGCTTGGCCTTCGTCGAGGGCCATCGCCGACGCCACCTCCGCCGACAGCACGCCTCGGTGCTGGTTCCACGCCTGGCCGTACGCCTTGTTGATGGCCGGCAACAGCCGGAGCCGGTTCCGTCCCGCCAGAAGCACCAGCAGCCGCACCAGGAGCGGTCGGCCCCGGCCCTCCCAAACCGCCTCGACCAGCCGCCGCTTCTTGTCGGCGGTCAACGCCGGATGGCCCAAGGCCACGCCGAGCTCGGCGTGCTGCTCCAACACCGAAACGGCCCGTTGGAGCTCCGCCCGCAGCCCCTCGGCCTCCCCTGAGGCCAGGGCCAAGTCGAGCAGCGCCCGCGCGTAACGTCGGGCGGCGCCGGTCTCGGTCTTCCTCACGGTCGCTCCGCGCCGGCTCGGCGAGGTGGTCTCAGGCGGAAGGGCACGGGATCGATCCCTTGTGGCCGCCCCGGGCGCGGGGCGAAAAAACGCTGCAGGTTAGCATGGGGTCCGAGACGAGTCAAAATGCTCGATCGGCGTCGACCCTATATACAACAAGGTATCCTATGGCTGCTTCGGCTCGGGGGCCGGACCGGGCCCACCCATGTCGCAGTCACCCTGGAACAGGGCCCCCTCTTCGATCAACAGGCGGGGGGTCACCAGGGTCGCCTGAACCCGGGAGCCGGACAGCAGCTCGATCCGCTGGCGGCCCCGCACGTGCCCCTTGACGCTGCCCCGGATCGAGACCACCCCGCAATCGATCTCGGCCTCCACCGTCCCCGCCTCTCCGACGATCAGCGTGTTCTCGGAGACCACCCGGCCCCTGATGTGGCCGTCCACCCGGAACGTGTTTCGGAAACGGAGCTCTCCGAGGAACTCGCTGCCCTGATCCATGAAGCCGTTCAGCTCCTCGACCGCCTTGCCTCTCATGGTCGGACCCCCGCGGTCATCACCGGTCACACCGATCTTCCGGACCGGACCAGTTGCTCGAAGAGCCGGGTCAGCTCGGCTTCGTCGGCAAAGGACACCTTCAGCACCCCTCCGCGCCGGCGCCGCACGATCTCGACACGGGTCCCGAGCGCGGCCCGGAGCCTCTCCTCGGCCGCCCGGGTGTTGGGTTCTGCGCGAGCGCCGCGCTTGGCGCTCGGCTGACGCTCCGACGACGACACGCGTCGCTCGACCTCGCGCACCGACAGGCCACGCCGGGCGGTCTCGCGCGCCAGCGTCACCTGGTCCTCCACCCGGTCGAGAGCGAGCAGGGCTCGCGCGTGTCCGGCCTCCAGGCGTCCCTCGGCAAGAAGCTCCCTGACCACCTGGGGCAGCCTCAATAGACGCAGGGTGTTGGTTACCGTGGAGCGCTCGCGGCCCACGCGCCGCGCGATCTCCTCTTGGGTCAAGCCCAGCTCCTGCTGGAGGCGCTGGTAGGCCTGGGCCTCTTCGAGCGCACTCAGGTCCTCGCGCTGCAGGTTCTCGACCAGGGCCAGCTCCAGCAGCCGCTCGTCGGCAACCTCGCGGACGGTCACGGGCACCGTGCGCAGGCCCAGCTTCTGGGCTGCGCGCCAGCGGCGTTCGCCGGCCACGATCTGGAAGCGTCCGCCTCGAGGCCGGACCAGGATCGGCTGCACGATACCCGACTCCCGGATCGAGGCGCACAGCTCGTCCAGGCGCTCTGGCGCTATCCGGCTTCGTGGCTGGCGGGGATTCGGCTCGAGGTTCCCGATCGGGACCTCGGCGCTGGCCTCCCGCCCCTCGGGCGCCTCAGGCTCCGGAATCAGGGCCGAGAGGCCCTTCCCCAGCGCGCGTCGTTTCATGGCCCATCACTTCTCTTGCCAGCTCCAGGTAGGCCTCGGCTCCCTTGGAGCGAATGTCATAGGTCAGGATCGGCTTGCCGAAGCTGGGAGCCTCCCCCAGCCGGACCGATCGCGGGATCGTGGTCTGATAGACCGCCTCCTTGAAGTGCCCTCGGACCTCGGCCATCACCTGCTGGGTCAGGTTCATGCGCTGGTCGACCATGGTGAGCAGCACACCCTCGAGCGCCAGCCGTGGGTTGATGCCAGCCTGCACGCGGCGCAGTGTGGACACCAGGTCCGAGATACCCTCCAGCGCGAAGTACTCGCACTGGAGTGGGATGAGCGCTCCGTCGGCGGCGGCGAGAGCGTTCAGCGTGAGCAGGCCGAGGCTCGGCGGACAGTCGATCAACGTGTACTCGAACCGCTGCCTTGCCGAGTCCAACGCGTCCCGGAGGCGGTACTCCCGCCGCTCTGTCGGGACCAGCTCAACTTCGGCGCCGGTCAGGTTCCGATCAGAGGGTGCGAGGGACAGGTGAGTCAGGTCGGTTCCCAACAGCACCTCTTCCAGCGGCCGCCCCTCGATCAGGACGTCATAGACGCTCGGACGTGGTTCCTTGGTCTTGCGTCCCAGGCCGGAGGTGAGGTTGCCCTGGGGATCGAGGTCGATCGCCAGGACGGATCGCTCGGCGGCCGCCAGCGACGCGGCCAGGTTGATGGCGGTGGTGGTCTTGCCAACGCCGCCCTTCTGGTTGGTGATGGCTATCACGCGACCCACGCCGACCTCCGGGCGCGGAGGATACCACAGGTTTCACGTGGAACGTGGCCCCCCCCCCGAGTGCCGGAAGGCATGCAGCCGTGGGGATTTGAGGCCCGGCTGCGGGTGGAAGTCGGGGTCTGACAGGGGCTCCCTCCCGAGAGTCAAGACCAGCCCGCCAGGGCGCACCAGGTGGCGGAGCTGACCGGGAGTGAGCCGCAGCGCGCGAACCGTTACCGTCTGTGCGGGTGGCCCCCCGTACTCGTCGTGCCTCGCGCGCACCACCCGCACATCCCCCCGCTCCAGGCACCGCACGACGTCGCGCAGGAACGCCCACCTCTTCAGGCGGGGCTCCAGCAGCGTAACCGAGAGATCGGGCCGCAGCAGCGCAAGAACCAACCCCGGCGATCCGTTTCCGCTTCCCACATCGACGAGATCCGGACCCTCCACCCACTCCAGGGCCTCCACCACCGGCTCGACGAGAACCCGGACCCGTGCGGCCTCGTCGCCCGCCGCTGTCAAGTTGGTCCGCCGACCCCAGGCGGCGACCTGATCGAGATAGATGGAGATCGGCTCGATGCTGGCACGGGGCACGGCCAGCTCGACCAGCCGCGCGCGAAGACGCTCTCGGGCTACTGTGGCTCCTTGTGGTGTCCGGCCTCGGCAAGGGTCGGTACGCTCGGGGCCACCACCAGACGCCGCTCGGCGCCCTCCCCCTGGCTGTAGGTTCTGAGCCCGGGCTCGCTCGACAAGGCCATGTGGACCAGGCGGCGCTCGTAGGAGTTGAGCTGGGGCGCTTCCTGGGCCGAGCCGCGCTCGCGGACCTCCTGGGCCAGGCGCGCCGCCAGCTCTCTCAGCTCGCCGTCCCGACCCTCCCGATACCCTTCGCAATCGATCGTGAGCCGAGGCGCCGAGGGGTCACTTCCCGCCGCCTTCTGGAGCAGCAGCTCGAGGGCCCTCAGGGGCTGGGTGCCGTCCTCGACCAGAGGGGCACACCCCGGACCAGAGAGTCGCAGCCTCAGCCGGGAGCCCTCCCGCTGCACCCACTCCAGGTGAATGGACGACCCCATGGCCGCAGCCAACGCCGTGACGATGCTGTCGATCTTCTCATCTGGGAGCGTCGTCGATGCCTCGGTGTCGGGGCCCGGGGCCCCCTCGGAGCCCGCCAGGACCGCGATCCGGACCGCGCGATCCCCCCCTTCCAGTCGGACGTACCGAAGGCGGTCTGGCGCCACGCCGAAGAGGCGACAGGCCTGGAGCACAACGTCGTCCAGCGACGGCCCCTCGAAGATCCGGTCCTTCATTTCCGCGCCTTCCGCTCGCCACCCTTCCGCGGAGTCTCGTGGCTGTGGCGCCGGATCCAACTCAGGGTGACACCCTGCTGGATGATCGAGCACAGGTTCGAGGCCAGCCAGTAGAGGTTGAGCCCGGCGGGGGCGGCGAAGAACATCGCCACCAGCACCACCGGCATGATCAGCATGATCCGCTGCTGCGCCGGGTCCATGGCGGTGGGTGTCATGCGCTGCATCGCCAGCATCGACACCCCCATCAGGATCGGGGTCAGGTAGAGAGGATCCTTCTGGCTCAGGTCGGGGATCCACAGGAAATCGGCGCCGCGCAGGTCGATGGAGACCATCAGCACGCGATAGAAGGCGATCAAGAACGGCATGGTGAGCAAGATCGGCAGGCACCCCACGGTCATCTGCGTGCTCATGCTCATGCCGTGGCGAGCGTACAGGGCTTGGATCTCCGCCTGCATCTCCTGCCGGCGGGGGTCGAGCGCTGGCACCTTCCGATACCGCTCCTGGATGACCTTCATCTCCGGGGCGAGCTTGGCCATCTTGACGCCGTTGGCGATGCTGTAGTGCCGGAGTGGCGACATGGCGACGTTGATCAGCAGGGTGAGAACGATGATCGACCAGCCGTAGTTGCCGATGTGCCCGTGAACCCAGCGCAAGAGCCCCAGTAAGGGGATCACCACCGGACCGATCCAGTCCCCCACCGGGACCACGCGGGATAGACCGTGTCCCAGCAGCTTGAGCGTGTGGTAGTCCTTCGGGCCCACGTAGAGCCGCACACGGGGGTCGGCATCGCTCAGCTCGAACAGAACTTCCGGCAGCAACTCCGCCTCTTCCGTGCCAGGAATCTTCACGCTCGAGGCCCGCAGCCTGACGGTGCCCCGGTCGGCCTCGGGCACCCACAGCGCCGTGAAGTACATGGCTTCGATCCCCGCCCACCGGACCGCCTGGTTGCCCGACCAACGGTCCAGCTTCTTGGGGGGGACCCTCTCGAGCCCTCCGTCGGTCATCAAGACCGCCTGCGGCTTCACGTAGCCGTAGACTTCCTGCTCCCTCGCGCTCGGATTGCCGAGGCCCGGGCCCCAGACCAGTTGCACCGGAATCGGCTTCCCGTCCCGCACCACCCGAGCGCTGACCTCCACCTCGTACCCACCCAGCAGCTCGAGCGTCTTTGTTGCCTGGACGTGGCCGTCGCTGTACTCGAGGACCACCTTCCGCCGGCTCTCGTCAGTCTCGCTCGGTCCTTGGAAGAGCGCGTCCTCGAGCAGGGCGTCGAGCTCCTCGTCTCCGGTCTCCATGTCCAAGGGCCGCTTGAGACCCGGAGCCGCCCGAAGCATCTCTTCGGGCCGACCACGATGGTCGGGATAGGCGAGCAATTCCCAGCCGACCAGCCTCGCCCCTCGGTTGGTCATCGCGATCGAGAACACCTCATTGCGCAGCTCCAGGCGGCGCTCGCTCTGCTCGGAGATGAGCGGCGCAGGCGTCGCCTCCGGCTCTACGCGCCCCTTCTCGCTCACTCCCGGCACCGGCTCCGCTTCCAGCGGAGTGGCGTCCGGCAATGGTTCCTCGGCCACCTGCGCCGGCGGCAGCTCCACCTTCGGCGGAGGCGGCGGGAACACCACCCGGTATCCGATCAGAACCAGGAACGACAACGCCACGGCCAGCAGGAGTCGACGCTCGTCCATCACCTCGCCCTATGGAACCGGATCATGGCCACCCCTCTGGAACGGCTGGCACCTCAGGATCCGCCTGAGCGCCAACCAACCACCCCGCCGAGCCCCGTGCCGTCGAATCGCCTCTCGACCGTACTCGCTACAGGTCGGCATGAAACGGCAATGCCCCCCAAGCAGTGGGGAGAGCGTCAATTGATACAGCCTAATGAGAGCCATCAGGGCGCGCGCGGCGAGCGTCCTTCCGGGCGGCGAGTCGTCGCATCCTCTGACGGAACTCACCTTCGAGTGCATCGTAGGACTGTGCCGCGATCCCCTGTTTTGCGACGACCACAAGATCCCCCGGCCAGGGGATGGTGGACTTGTTCCGTCTGTAGATCTCGCGAAGCAGGCGCTTGACCCGGTTACGGATGGCCGCGCATCCGACCTTTCGGCTAACCGCCAGACCCAACCGGGAGTGCCCCAGCCGGGTTCCCACCGCGACCAGCACGAAGTGCTGGCCGTCGAGTCGAAGCCCCCGGCCCAAGGCGCGCCGAAAGTCTCGTCCTGCCCGGAGCCTCTCATGGCCACGGAGCCGCGAGCCCGGCGCCTTCGCCAACGCCTCTAGACGCTCAGGCGATGGCGCCCCTTCTGGCGACGCCGCTTCAGCACCAGTCGGCCGCTGCGGCTCCGCATCCGCACCAAGAACCCGTGCGTTCTCTTCCGCTTGCGGTTGTTCGGCTGATAAGTCCTCTTCATGATTCCCCGTGCCTCTTGCTCGCCCCGGGCCCCACGCTCGGACCCTCCATGGGAAAAGATTGATTGTCGTCCATGTCCCGGTTGCCTGTCAAACCGGCCCTTCCTTGAGCCTTGTCACACCCCGGCTCGTGTGCTATTTTTTGATGCTGCGCCGAGTAAGGCTTCTCCTTCGTTGGACACGCCAGGGATGGCCGTTTTCCACAAGTGTTGAAATTCCTGTGCAAAAGGTTTTTCGCCCGACCTGGCTCCTCCTTGCCGCCGAGGAGTCTTCGTAACTGTATAACCAGCAAAGAGTTACTCCATTATGGGCGTTCGTTGGTGAGACCCGCTCTCGGGCTGGGAGACCGACCATGAACCTCTGGGACCAGGTTCTCCTACGCCTCGAGCACAAGCTCAACCGGCACAGCTTCGCCACTTGGTTCCGACCGACCTCCTTTCTCTATCTCGAGGGCTCGAACCTCGGCGTTCAGGTCCCCAACGCCCAGTTCAAGGACTGGCTCAACAAGAACTACCGTGGCGTCATCTCCGAGGCGCTCCGGGAGCTCGGCCAGGAAGGTATCGAGCCGCTCTTCGAGGCCAGCGCCGACGCCCTCGCCCCGACCGACACGTCTGCCTCACCACCCGAGGCCGAGGTCGATGCCGCTTCGACCCGTCACCTGAACCCAAAGTACACGTTCGAGAGCTTCGTGGTCGGATCCTCCAATCAGTTCGCCCATGCCGCCGCCCGTGCCGTCGCAGAGATCCCGTCCAAGTCCTACAACCCCCTCTTCCTCTACGGCGGCGTCGGTCTCGGCAAGACCCACCTCATGCACGCGATCGGCCACTACATTCGGGCCCGCAACCGCCACTTGCGCCTGGTCTACATCTCGTCCGATCGCTTCTTCAACGAGATGATCAACGCCATCCGCTTCGATCGGCTTCCCGCCTTCCGTCACAAGTACCGCAACGTGGACGTGCTGCTGGTGGACGACATCCAGTTCATTGCCGGCAAAGACCGCACCCAGGAGGAGTTCTTCCACATCTTCAACTCCCTCCACGACGGCCAGAAGCAGATCGTCATCTCCTCGGACTGCCCACCCAGGCAGATCCCGACCCTGGAAGAGCGTCTCCACAGCCGTTTCGAATGGGGCCTGATTGCCGACATCCAGCCCCCCGACATCGAGACCAAGGTCGCCATTCTTCGCAAGAAGGCCGCCGCTGAGCGCGTCGAGATCCCCGAGAACGTGGCCCTGTTCATCGCGAGCAAGGTACGCACCAACGTACGCGAGCTCGAGGGAAGCTTGATCCGGCTGATTGCCTACGCCAGCTTGACCGGGCGTGATATCGACCTGGGACTCACCCAGGAGGTGCTCCGAGACATCCTCCACACCGACGAGAAGCCGATCACCATGGAGATGATCCAGAAGTTCGTGGCCGATCACTACAACGTCAAGCTCCCGGAGCTCAAGGCCAAGAACAACTCCAAGGCCGTCGCCTTCCCGCGGCAGGTTGCCATGTACCTGACCAAGACCCTGACCGGCGCGTCGCTGCCCGAGATTGGAAAGGGCTTCGGAGGCAAGCATCATTCCACCGTCATCCACTCGGTGCGCAAGATCGAGGGGGAGCGGAAGAAGAACCCCGAGTTCGACAGGCTTATCAACAGCTTCGTCCAAGCATTTCGATGAGCTTGCCCGACTTGCCCACGTCTTTCACCTGCCAGCTCCTGCGGACTGGCTGCGACTTGCCGGGAGACGACCATCCTCTACCGCTGGCGCGAATACTTTCCCGCCGCACCGTCCACAACGGATCTTCTTCTCGCTCAACGAGAAGCTTGGCTTTCAACCGGACTTCTCCAAGCCTCTGATATCTGGATATCTCAGAGAGAGGCTCTAGCAGGAGATAATCAACCTCATGGAGATCATTGTCAGGAAGGGCGACCTGGTGAAGGAGCTGCAGTTGGTGCAGGGAATCGTGGAGCGCAAGAACTCGATCCCGATCCTCTCCAACGTGCTTGCCGAGGCCCGGGAGGGTGAGCTACACATCTCGGCTACCGACCTCGACGTGTCGTTGAGCACCGCCTGTCCGGCCCAGACCCAGGCCTCCGGCGCGATCACGCTGGCGGCCAAGAAGCTCTACGAGATCACTCGCTCCTTGCCGGACAGCGACGTCCACCTGAAGGTGCTGCCCGACGCCTGGACCACGATCGAGTCGGAGCGGGTCCGGTTCAAGATGGCCGGCCTGCCCAGAGAGGACTTCCCCGCTCTGCCGGCCCGTGGCGAGAAGCCCAGCGTCGAGCTGCCGGGCGAGGCGTTGCGAGAGCTGATTGCTCGTACCAGCTTTGCCATCACCGCGGAAGACGCCCGTTACTACCTGGCCGGAGCACTGCTGGTGATCGAACCAGACGGGCTGTCCGCGGTGGCCACCGACGGCCACCGCCTCGCCTACGCCCACAGCGCCTGCCCGTTGGGGGTGGCCGAGGCGATGCGGGTGCTGGTCCCGAGAAAGGCGATCCACGAGCTGGGGCGGCTGCTCGAGGACGAGAAGGCCGCCACGCTGGAAAGGACCGAGAACCACCTGGTCTTCTCGGTAGGGCGCCGCACCCTGACATCGAAGCTCATCGAAGGGCAGTTCCCCGCTTTCGAGAAGGTCGTCACCGCCCAGGGCAAGCAACGGGTGACGGTCGGCCGCGAGGAACTGGCCACCGCCATCCGCCGAGTCAGCTTGCTCTCTTCCGAACGCAGCCGAGGCATCAAGCTGACCCTCGGTCCCGAGCGGCTCGAGCTCACCGCGTCGTCGCCGGAGCTCGGTGAGGCGCGCGAGTCGCTACCGGTGGAATACGCCGACGCCGAGGTCGAAGTCGGGTTCAACGCCCAGTACCTGCTGGACTTCCTCGGCGCCGCTGCCACCTCCCAGGTGAGGATGGAGCTCACCGACCACGAGAGCCAGGGCGTGTTTCGACCGGAGGTCGAGGATGCTGCCATCGACTACCGCTACGTCGTCATGCCGATGAGGCTCTAGTGAGGGGAAGCCTCTTGGTCTCGAGGCGACGGCGCGCAGCGGCAGGGGTGGGTCCCGCTCCTGGAGCGACCGACTCGCGCCAGCCCGGTCCCTTGCGCGCGCGCGAGCAGGACGTTGCGGGTCGGTAGGCTGGAGGTCCAGGACCTGAGAAACATCGAACGGGCCGACATCGAGCTTCACCCGGGCCTGAATGTCCTGTTCGGCCGCAACGCGCAGGGGAAGACCAGCGTGCTCGAGGCTGTCGGCCTCGTCGCGCGTGGCCGTTCCTTCCGAACCGAAGACACCCGCAGCCTGATCCGGCGTGGCCAGGAGAGGCTGGTCGCGCGGGCCATCTGCCTCGACGCGGTTCGCCGGCAGGGCCTGGAGGTGGAGGTCGGCCGCACAGGGCGCCGTCTGCTGATGGATGGGCGGCCGGTCCCAGCCTCCGACTACCTCGGTCGCCTCGATGCCGTGGTTTACTCGACCGACAGGCTGCGCGTGGTCCAGGGAACCATGCGGGACCGCCGTCTCTTCATCGACCGCTGCGCCGCCTCGCTCTCGCCGATGACGAGACGGTTGCAGCGCGACTTCGACCACGTCCTGCAACAGCGAAACGCCGCGCTCCTCACGAGAGACCCGAGCCTGGAGAGTTGGCGGGAGCCGTTCGCGGACCTCGGGGCCCGCCTGCGGACCCGCCGCCAGCGGTACGTCGAGCGTCTCGATCGCGCCCTGAAGGAGGCCCCGGCAATAGCCGCCGAGGGTTACGCGGCGCGAGCCCTACCCCAGCAGCCGGACGAGGCCGCCCACCGGGTCGCCCTCCAGACCGAGCTCGGCCTCATGGCCCAGGAAGAGCGGCGTCGTGGCCACAGCCTGGCCGGCCCCCACCGGGACACCATTGAGCTGACGATCGACGGGGAACCCGTTGGCCCGGGCAGCTCGGCCGGACAGGCGCGCAGCCTTCTCCTCGCCCTGACCCTCGCCATCCAGGAGGTCGGCCGCGAAGAGCGAGGCACGCCGCCGGTGGCCTTGCTCGACGACCTCGACTCGGAGCTAGATGACGAGCGCGCGGGAGCGCTGTGCCGGCTGGTCGCCGCCCGCGGTCAGACGCTCGTCACCACCGCGCACCCGGCCTGGGCCGAGCGCCTGCGCGGCCAAGGACAACTGTTTCACGTCTCGGAGGGGCGGGTGCGCCCCGCATAAGTCGGGCAGGCGCGGGAGGCGAAGAGAGCGAGCAGGTATGCCAGACGATCAGAGCAACAACGGCAACGCCGAGAGCAACACTGACGGATACGGCGCCGAGACCATCCGCGTTCTCGAAGGGCTGGAGGCGGTTCGCGTCCGGCCCGCGATGTACATCGGCTCGACCGGCGAAGCGGGCCTCCACCACCTGGTCTACGAGGTCGTCGACAACTCCGTAGACGAGGCGCTGGCAGGCTTCTGCACCGAGGTCACCGTCACCATCCACATCGACAACGCGGTCACGGTGGTCGACAACGGGCGAGGGATCCCGGTCGACGAGCATGCCGACAGCGGCCTCTCGGCCGCCGAGGTGGTGCTCACCAAGCTGCACGCCGGCGGCAAGTTCGACAAGAAGGCGTACCAGGTCTCGGGCGGCCTGCACGGCGTCGGGATCTCGGTGGTGAATGCCCTCTCGGAGTCGCTGGACCTCGAGATCCGTCGCGATCACAAGGTCTATCGCCAGTCCTATACTCAGGGGACGCCGCAGGGACCGCTGGCCATCACCGGCGTCACCGACCGGCGCGGGACGCAGATCCGGTTCAAGCCGGACGCCACCATCTTCGAGACCATCACCTTCAGCTTCGAGACCCTCTCGCAGCGGCTGCGGGAGCTGTCGTTCCTGAACCGGGGCATCCTGATCCGCCTCCAGGACGAGCGGGATGGGCGCCAGCACAGCTTCCAGTACGAGGGTGGTATCGCCTCCTACGTCGAGCACCTCAACCGGAACAAGCAGACGCTGCATCCCCTCCCGATCCTCGTCGAAGGGACCCGCGACGGCGTGCTGGTCGAGATCGCCCTGCAGTGGAACGACGGGTATGCCGAGAACGTCCACTCCTTCGCCAACAACATCAACACCCATGACGGAGGGACACACCTGGCCGGCTTCAAGGCGGCCCTGACCCGCACCCTGAACATCTACGCCACGTCGTCCGGCGCGGTGCGCGAGCTGAAGGAGCCGATCCAGGGCGAGGACACCCGCGAGGGCCTTTGCGCGGTCGTTAGCGTCAAGGTTCCGCAGCCCCAGTTCGAAGGGCAGACCAAGGGCAAGCTGGGAAACACCGAAGTCAAGGGGATTGTCGAGAGCCTGCTCAACGACCGCCTGGCCGCCTTCCTCGAGGAGAACCCGCCGGTGGGGCGGGCCATCCTGCTCAAGGTTGTGGATGCCTCGCGCGCCAGGGAGGCGGCCCGAAAGGCACGCGACCTCACCCGTCGCAAGGGGGCCTTGGACGGCGCCGGCCTCCCGGGGAAGCTGGCCGAGTGCCAGGAGAAGAACCCGGCGCTGTGCGAGCTGTACCTGGTGGAGGGGGACTCGGCAGGCGGCTCGGCCAAGCAGGGGAGGGACCGGCGCTTCCAGGCCGTCCTGCCGCTGCGGGGCAAGATCCTCAACGTCGAGAAGGCCCGCCTCGACAAGACCCTGGCATCGGAGGAGATCCGGAACATCATCACCGCCCTCGGAACCGGCGTCGGCGCCGACGACTTCAACATCGCCAAGCTCCGCTACCACCGGATCATCATCATGTGCGACGCCGACGTCGACGGAAGCCACATCCGCACCCTGCTGCTCACCTTCTTCTACCGTCAGATGAAGGAGCTGATCGAGCGCGGCCATCTCTACATCGCGCAGCCGCCGCTCTTCAAGGCCAAGCACGGGAAGACCGAGCGCTACCTGAAGGACCAGGTGGCCCTCGATACCTTCCTGCTCCAGCGGGCGGTGGAGAGCCGCAAGGTGCGCCTGGCTGACGGCCGCGAGCTGGAGGGGACGCGGCTGGTCCACCTGATCGAGCGCATCATGGCCTACGGCAAGCTCCTCGCCAGCGTGGAGCGCAAGGGAATGCCGGGCCACCTGGTGGAGCTTCTGCTGCGCCACCAGATCAAGGATGGCGAGGCCTTCCACGACAAGGCGCGCCTCCTGGAGCTGATCCGGCCGGTACGCGAAGCCGGGGGAGACATCCTCCTCGAGCGTGACGAGGAGCACGGCGTCTTCGAGGTGGTGCTCGGTGGCCCAGGGAACGGTCAAGGGCGAGAGGTGCGCTTGGGAGAGGCGTTCGTCGGCTCCGCCGAGTACCGGGCCCTCTACTCGGCCTACGAGGAGTTCCGGGAGATGGACCACCCGCCCCTGGTGCTGGTCGACGGGGGAGAGACACAGATCGACAGCCGGGACGCCCTGATCCGACAGGTTCTCGGCGATGGACGCCGCGGCCTCTCGATCCAGCGCTACAAGGGGCTCGGCGAGATGAACGCGTCGGAGCTCTGGGAGACGACCATGAACCCAGAGACCCGCACCCTGCTGCAGGTGCGGCTTGAGGACGAGGAGGTGGCCGAGAACATCTTCACCACCTTGATGGGAGACGCCGTGGAGCCACGGCGCCTCTTCATCGAAGAGAACGCCCTGAACGTGCGAAACCTGGACGTGTAAGAGCATGGAACGCGACGACATCGCCGCCCAGCGGATCCCCACCAACATCGCCGACGAGATGCGGCAGTCCTACATGGACTACGCCATGTCGGTGATCGTCGGACGCGCCCTTCCCGACGTGCGAGACGGTCTCAAGCCGGCCAACCGGCGGGTCCTCTACGGGATGCACGAGATGGGGCTGCAACCCGGCCGCCCCTACCGGAAGTGCGCGCGCATCGTCGGCGACGTGATGGGCAAGTACCACCCCCACGGCGACGCCGCCATCTACGACACCCTGGTCCGGATGGCCCAGGACTTCAACCTGCGCGGCCTGCTGGTCGACGGCCAAGGCAACTTCGGCTCCGTCGACGGCGATCCGCCCGCAGCGATGCGCTACACCGAGGCCCGGCTGGAACGGCTGGGCACGGTGATGATGCAGGACATCGACAAGGACACCGTCAACTTCCACCCCAACTACGACGACCAGCTCACCGAGCCGGAGGTGCTGCCGGCGGTCTTCCCAAACCTGCTCCACAACGGCGCCACCGGGATCGCCGTCGGGATGGCCACCAACATCCCTCCCCACAACCTGGGGGAGCTGGTGGATGGCCTGAGGTTCCTGATCGACAGCCCCGATCTGACCCCGGAGGAGCGGCTGGAGGGGCTCTTGGAGCGGATCCCCGGCCCCGACTTCCCCACCGCCGGCTTCATCTGCGGCCGAGCCGGGATCCGCCAGGCCTACCGCACCGGCCGGGGAACCCTGATCCTGCGGGCGCGGGCCGAGATCGAGCCACGCAAGGGCGATCGCGAGAGCATCGTGATCACCGAGATCCCCTACCAAGTGAACAAGGCCCGGCTGATCGAGCGGATCGCCGAGCTGGTGCGGGACAAGCGGGTCGAGGGGATTGCCGACGTCCGCGACGAGAGCGACCGTGAGGGGATGCGGATCGTGGTCGACGTTCGCCGGGGCGAGCCCAGCCAGGTGATCCTGAACAACCTCTACAAGCACACCCAGCTTCAGGACTCCTACGGCGTGATCCTGCTGGCCATCGTCGACCAGCGCCCGCGCCAGCTCAACCTGCTCCAGGCCTCTGAGCTCTTCCTCGACTTCCGACGCCAGGTGGTGCGCCGCCGGACCGCCTTCGATCTGGCCAAGGCCGAGGCCCGAGCCCACGTTCTCGAAGGGCTGGTGATCGCCATCGACCACCTGGACGCGGTGATCAGCCTGATTCGGGCGTCCAAGACGCCAGCCGAGGCTCGGGCCGGACTGGTCGAGCGCTTCTCGCTGAGCGAGATCCAGGCCAAGGAGATCCTGGACCTTCAGCTCCAGCGGCTCACCGGCCTCGAACGCCAGAAGATCCTCGAGGAGTTGACCGAGGTGCGTGCCCTGATCGCACGCCTACGGGAGATCCTCGCCTCATCTCGCCAGATCGACGGCATCATCGCCGACGAGCTCGAGGAGGTTCGCGGCAAGCATGCCGACCCAAGGCGCACGGAGATCCTGGACGCGGTCGACGAGATCACCATCGAGGACACCATCGCCGACGAGGACGTGGCCATCTCGATCACCCACGACGGGTACATCAAGCGCACGGCCATCGACTCCTACCGCAGCCAGAGGCGCGGCGGGCGGGGCAAGGTCGGGATGCGCACCAAGGACCAGGATTTCGTCGACAACCTGTTCATCGCCTCCACCCACTCGTACATCCTGATCTTCACCGATCGCGGCCGCGTCTACTGGCTAAAGGTCCATCAGATCCCGGACGTCGGTCCCCAGGCCAAGGGCAAGGCCATCATCAACCTGGTGCGGCTGCAGCCGGGCGAGAAGCCGGCGGCGGTCTGCCCGGTCCGGACCTTCGAGGGGGGGGGCTTCGTCTTGCTGGGCACTCGCAAGGGGATCGTCAAGAAGACCGCGCTGTCGCACTTCGGCCGGCCCCGCCCCGGCGGGATCATCGCGCTAGGGGTGGAGGATGACGACTCGCTGATCGGCGCCGTCCAGACCCGCGGCCAGGACGGCATCTTCCTGGCCACCCGCGATGGGATGGCGATCCACTTCCGTGAGGAGGATGTGCGCCCCACCGGACGCACCGCCTACGGGGTGCGGGCGATCACCCTGCGCCCCGGGGACGAGGTGGCGTGGCTCGAGGTGGTGCGGCCTGGAGCGGTGCTGAGCGTCACCGAGAACGGGTACGGCAAGCGGACCCCGATCCAGGAGTACCCGCCGCAGAGCCGCGGGGGCAAGGGACGGATCAACATCCGCTGCTCGGCCCGTAACGGCCGGGTCGTCGGGGCCCAGATCGTCAGCGGCGACGAGGGCGTGATGCTGATCACGGGAAAGGGTATGATCATCCGGCTGGACACGGCGGAGATATCGGTCGTGGGTCGGAGCACCCAGGGTGTCCGGCTGATTCAGCTCGACGAGGGCGACCAACTGGTGTCGGTGGCTCGCCTGGCGGAGCGGGAGCAGGGCGAGGCAACGAACTCATAGAGTGCGGGTTGCGTCGGCCTTTGGAACCGGCGCGGATCGACCAAGGAGGACGGAATGAACCATCGTGGGGCGGTCATCCTGACGATCGCCGGCCTAGTGCTGGCCGGCGCGGCCTGCGGCCACCGCCAGCAGGGAGTGGTGGACAACTACTTCCGTGCGGTCAATGCCGGAGACAACCAGACGCTCAGCAGCTTCGCCCTGGTCGGCTTCGACCAGAAGGTCGACAACTGGAAGATCGTGGCTGGTCATCCCGAGACCGAGAGCCCGGCGCCGCTGGTCGAGCTGGCCCAAGGGGTCAGCGACGCGGAAGCCGCCCTGGCCGCCAACAAGAAGGAGTACAACGCCTATTTCCTCGACCACCCGTCGGAGGTGGACCAGGTTCGCGAGCTGCTGCGGACCGAGGCACGAATCCCCACCAAGCTCCAGAAGTACGCAGAGGACTGGCAGGCCTTCATCGAGAAGGAGAAGGAGCTGAAGCGTGCCCTGGCGGAGGCCAAGGAGGCCCTGGCCCACGAGAAGAAGATCGCCGCCCTCTCGGTCGAGCCCGACGACGGTATCGAGAAGCTGGTGGGTACCGTCCACACTCAGGACATCGACCTGATGCTGACCATCGATGGCCAGGAGAAGCCGTACACCATAACCCTCCGGAAGTACGACCTGAGCGAAACCGAGGGGGGACCGGAGCGGCTCAGCCGTTGGGTGATCTGCGAGCTGAAGCCCACCGCCTAGTCAGCCGAGCCCCGTCAGGCCGGGACCAGCCCGGCGTAGCGGGCCATCAGGCATTTCGGCCCCAGGCCCGGGAAAGAGACCGTCACCTTGAGGCCGTCTCCCCGGCCCTCGTTCCGTAGCACGGTCCCCACCCCGAAGAGCGGGTGCCTGACCCGACGCCCCGGACGCAGCTCATCCGGGCCGGACAGCGCCGGGAGCAGAGACGTTGGGGTCTCGACGGAGACTCCTGGCCGGCCGGCGTCGAGCCCCGAGAGCTGGACATGCCGCCGCGGGATCTCGGAGAGGAATCGAGAAGGCTCCGATAGCCGTCGCTGGCCGAAGACCTGGCGGCTCACCGCCCAGGACATGAAGAGGCGTCGCTTGGCCCGGGTCATGCCGACGTAGCAGAGGCGTCGCTCCTCCTCCAGCGCCCGCGCGCTCTGGAGGCTGCGTGCGTGCGGAGCCAGACCCTCCTCCATTCCCACCAGGAAGACAGCGTCGAACTCCAAGCCTTTGGCGGAATGGAGCGTCATCAGCACCACCGGGACGTCGTCCCGTATCTCGTCGGCGTCGCTGAGCAGCGAAACGCTGTCCAGGAAGCCGATCAGGCCGCCCTCCGGCTCTCGGAGAGAGAAGTCATCGGCCGCCTGCAGCAGCTCGGCGAGGTTGGCCAGGCGCTCCTGGCTTTCGACGGAGTTGTCGTGGGCCAGGGCCGCGGCATAGCCGCTCCGCTCCAGCACCCACCCGAGGAGCTGCCGCAGGCTCGAGCCGTCGACGTCCCGCTGAAGGCCCAGCATCAGGTCCCTGAAGCGGAGCAGGGGTTGGCACGCGCGAGCGGGCAGCAGCGCCTCGTCCACCGCGCGAACCAGGGCGCCCCAGAGGTGGTCCTGCCGGGCCGCGGCCAGCCGCTCGAGCTCGGCCAGGGTGCGGCCGCCGATGCCTCGCGGCGGCACGTTCAGGACACGCCGGAGTGCCACGTCGTCACGAGGGTTGCGCACCACCCGCAGGTAGGCCAGCAGGTCCTTGATCTCCTTGCGGGCGTAGAAGCCGACCCCACCCACCACGCAGTAGGAGAGGTTCCGTCTCAGCAACGCCTCCTCGAGCAGCCGACTCTGGGCGTTGACGCGATAGAGCACGGCGACCCGGCCCGTTCCCAGGAGCTCTTCGATGTGGGCCACGGTCCAGGCGGCTTCGTGATACTCGTCAGCGGCGCGGTGCACCCGTACCGGCTCCCCGTCTCCGCTCACGGCCAGCAGGCGCTTGCCGAGACGGGAGCGGTTGTGGGCGACGAGACCGGCGGCGGCATCCAGTATCGGTTGGACAGACCGGTAGTTGTGCTCCAGGCGGAGCACCCTGGCCGGCGAGAAGTCACGCTCGAAGTCGAGGATGTTGCGAATGTCCGCGCCCCTCCAGGAATAGATCGACTGGTCCTCGTCACCCACCACAGTGAGGTTCCCGTCGGCCCCCACCAGTAGCCGCACCAGCTGGTACTGGACGCGGTTGGTGTCCTGATACTCGTCCACCAGCACGTAGCGAAAGCGGCGCTGCCAGCGCTCGCGGACCGCGGCTTCCTGGTTCAACAAGGCCACCGCTTCGACCAGCAGGTCGTCGAAGTCGAGGGCGTTGGCCTCTCGGAGCAGCTCCCCGTAGCGATCGGCGACGCGGTCCAGGAGGCGCTCCGACAAGCTGGGCTCGGGACCGTCCGGGTCGAGGTCGGGCGCGTCCATCTCCTCTTCGTTGTCTCCGTTTCGGGTGCACTCGGCCGCAACCGCCGCAGGCCCCTGAGGCAGGGCGCGGTTCTTACGGGCGGACAGGCGCGACAGGACACGCCGTGGCGGGTGCAGCTTCTCCGGCAGGCCGAGCGCCCGCAGGGCCGTCCGCACCGCGGCGAGCTGGTCATCGGCGTCGTAGATGACGAAGTCACGACGTCGCCCCAGCGCGTCCGCGTGGCGGCGCAACAGCCGCACGCAGAAGCTGTGAAACGTCATGATCCAGAGGGAGGTCGACTCCTCGCCCAAGAGCGAGGCGACACGGGCGCGCATCTCCGCCGCCGCCTTGTTGGTGAAGGTGACCGCCAGCACCTGCTCCGGCAGGACGCCTCGCTCGCGAATCAGATGGGCGATGCGGTGGGTGATGACGCGCGTCTTGCCGCTCCCGGCCCCGGCCTGGATCAGCACCGCCCCCCCAGTGGCCAGCACCGCCTGCTGCTGCTGCGGGTTCAGGCCCTCGAGAAGGGGAGAAGCCGCGGCACCGGCTGGGGGCTCGGACGCCTCGATCACTCGACGGTGACGGACTTGGCGAGGTTCCGAGGCTGGTCGACGTCACGGCCAGCGCGGAGCGCCACGTGGTAGGCGAGCAACTGGAGCGGCAGCACGAAGACGAGCGGCGACCACAGCTCACCGCAGCTCGGAAGCTCGATGACGGCGTCCAGCGCGGGATCCAGGCCCTCGCGCAGGCGAGCATCCCCGTCCTCGACCAGCGCCACCACCCGTCCCCCTCGAGCCTTCACCTCCTGGACGTTGGAGAGCATCTTCTCGTACACCCGCCCCCGTGGGCACAGCGCCACCACCGGAAACCGGTCGTCGATGAGGGCGATCGGCCCGTGCTTCATCTCCCCGGCCGGGTAGCCTTCGGCGTGGGCGTAGGAGATCTCCTTCAGCTTCAGGGCCCCTTCGAGGGCGATCGGGTAGTTGATGCCGCGCCCGAGGAAGAGGAAGTCGGTGGCGCGGGTAAGGGTGGCGCTGAGCTCCTCGATGGCGGGCTCGATGGCGAGCGCCTGCTCCATGAGGTGCGGCACCCGGGTCAACCCCTCGAGGTGCTGCCGGCACGCCGCGGCCGACAACGTCCCGCGCAGGCGCCCGAGATGCAGGGCCAGCAGCGACAGAGCCACCAACTGGGCCGTGAAGGCCTTGGTGGACGCGACCCCGATCTCGGGGCCGGCATGGGTCAAGAGGGTCCCGGACGCCTCGCGCGTCAGCATCGAGCCCTGGACGTTGCAGATCGCCACCGGCAGCGCCCCCCGCAGCCGGGCCTCCCGAAACGCCGCCAGCGTGTCCGCAGTCTCGCCGCTCTGACTGATCGCCACCGCCAAGCAGTCCGGTCCGATCAACGGCTCGCGGTAGCGGAACTCGCTCCCGTAGTCCACCTCGGCCGGCACCCCGGCCACCTGCTCCAGCAGAAACTTGCCGACCAGAGCGGCGTGCCAACTGGTCCCGCAGGCCAGAAGCACGACCCGGCGGGCCTGGCGGAGAGCTTCCGCTGCGGAGCCGAGCTCCTCGAGGTGGACCGCCCCCTCCTCCAGGCTGATCCGGCCCAGCAGGGTGTCCCGGACCGCCCGCGGCTGCTCGTGGATCTCCTTGAGCATGAAGTGGCGGAAGCCGCCCTTCTCGGCCTGCACCGGGTCCCAGGTGATCCGCTGAGGCGAGCGGGTCACGCTCGCGCCCGAAGCCGAGACCACCCGGGCCGACCCTGGCGTCACGGTGGCGACGTCGCCATCCTCCAGGAAGATGAAGTCACGGGTGTAGGGAAGCAGGGCGGGGATGTCCGAGGCGAGAAAGTGCTCCCCCTCCCCCAAGCCAATGACCATCGGCGGTCCCGAACGCGCCGCCACCAGCGTCTGCGGCTCGCTCTGGTGCAGGAAGAGCAGGGAGTAGATTCCTTCGAGCTCCGCCGTGGCGCTTCGCACCGCCTGCTCCAGCGAGCCGTGGTAGTGCTCCTCCACCAGGTGGGCGATGATCTCGGTGTCGGTCTGGGTCTGGAAGCGATGCCCGCACCCGGCCAGGCGCTCGCGAAGCGTCAGGTAGTTCTCGATGATCCCGTTGTGGACCACCACGATTCGGCCGTGGCAGTCCTGGTGGGGGTGGGCGTTCTCCTCGCTCGGGCGGCCATGCGTGGCCCACCGCGTGTGACCCAGGCCATAGGCGCCGGCCAGCGGGTCCTTGCGCAGGCTCTCTTCCAGGTTGACCAGCTTCCCGGCGGCGCGGCGCCGCTGCAGCGTCCCGTCAGAGACGACCGCGATGCCCGCCGAATCGTAGCCCCGGTACTCGAGCCGACGGAGCCCCTCGACGATGACCGAGACGGCATCTCTGGCGCCGACGTAGCCGACGATGCCACACACCGCGGACTAGCCCCCGCCTCGGGACGCCGAGAGGCCCTGCGCGACCCGGCCGCCATGGGTGTCGCCGGGGGCGGTCATGGGCGCGGCTTGGACCCCGCCAGGGCCTCGCGGCGTTGCCGCGCCCAGCCAGGCTTGACCACCTGGCGGGCCCGCCCGAGGACCAGCGCGTCTGCCGGGACGTCCTGGGTGACGACGCTGCCGGCCGCCACGTAGGCGCCCTCGCCGATAGTCACCGGTGCCACCAGGGTCGAGTTGCTACCGATGAAGGCGCCAGCGGCGATCGTCGTGGGATGTTTCAGGCGCCCGTCATAGTTGCAGGTGATGGTGCCGGCGCCCACGTTCACGCCGGGACCGATGGTGCTGTCCCCCAGGTAGGACAGGTGGGGAGCCTTGGAGCCCTTCCCGAGGTGGGTCTTCTTGAGCTCGACGAAGTTGCCCACTCGGGCGCCCGCCCCAATCACCGTGGCCGGCCGCACGTGGGCGAACGGCCCCACCGAGGCCGCGGCCTCGACCGTGCACTCTCGGAGCAGGCAGTGGTCGAGAACCTGAGCCCCGGCGCCGACCTCCACGTCCACCAGGCGGGCGAATGGCCCCACGGCCGCGCCGGAGCGGATCACGCTGTGCCCCTCGAGCACACAGAACGGGCGGATCACGGCCTCCGGCTCGACCACGACATCCGGACCGACGCGGATGCTGGTCGGGTCCTCCAGCAGCGCTCCTGTCTCGAGAAGCTGGTGGAGCCGCCGGGCGTTCAAGATCCTGGCGGCCTTGGCCAGCTCGGCGAGTGTGTTGACGCCGAGGGCCTCGTCGGGGTCTTGGGTGGGCATCGCGCAGACGCGGAGCCCCTCGGACCGGAGCAAGGCCACCACGTCGGTCAGATAGTACTCGCCCTGGGCGTTGTGGGCCTCCAGCCGATCGAGGGCGGGCAGCAGCGGCCCTCGCTCGAAGACGTAGACCCCCGCGTTGAGCTCGCGCACAGCGTGCTCATCGGGAGAGGCATCGGCGGCCTCCACGATGCGCTCCACAGCGCCGTCCATCCCCCGGATCACACGGCCGTAGGCGCTCGGGCCGGGCAGCTCGAAGGAGAGGAGGGTGGCGGCAGCACCCGCCCGAAGGTGGGTTTCGAGCAAGGTCCGCAGGGTCTCGGACCGCAGCAGCGGCTGGTCCCCGTAGAGCACCAGCAGCCGCTCGGGGGGCCGGCTCGAGAAGATCTCCCGGGCCGAGCGCAAGGCGTCCCCGGTTCCGAGCGGTGACGACTGCCGGGCGAACTCGAGCGGCTCTCCTTCGAAGGCGGCCTCGACCAGCTCGGCGCCGTGCCCCACCACCACCGTGACCGGGCGGCACCCAGCCCCCTCGACGGCAGCCAGGACGTAGCCGAGGACGGGTCGGTCGCCGGCCCGATGCAAGACCTTCGGGAGCCGGCTCCGCATCCGTTTACCGAGCCCGGCTGCCAACACGACGGCCTGCGCGTCGAGGCTCACCAAGCGCATCCTAGCACGGGGCCCTGGAGCGCTCGGAGCGGCGTCACACCGCCTCGATCAGCGCCTCGAACCCCGCCTCGTCGCGGATGTCATCGAAGTCGGCATCGTGGCGAGCCTGGGCGCGGACCTCGGACGAGATCGTGATCGCCTCCCGCAGCGCCTGGATCGCCCCACCCACGTCCCCGGTCCGGGCCAGACTGGCCGCCAGGCAGTAGTGGGCGTGCACGTTCTTGGGAGCCTGCTCGGCCGCCCGGCGAAAGCACTTGACCGCGTCGGCGAAGGACTCGGCGTTGTGCAGGAAGACCCCGTGGGCCAGCAGCTCCTCGAGGCTCTTGGGTTTGAAGGGGGCGGCAGGATGTGTCTCCCGCTCGCAGATGAGCAGATAGACGCGAGCGCGCTCGATCAGGTCGGGCTGGTCCTTGTGCTGCTCGAGGAGCGCGGCAAAGTGGGTCTGCGCTCGTTCGAAGTCCTTCTTGCCCAACGCGCGGAACGCCTTCTCGAAGAGCTCGAGCGCCTGACTGGAGCGGCGCGGCGCAGCCCCTCCCGAGACCCTCTTTCCGCTCATCCCTCGCCTCCTTTCCGACCGCAGGTCTTAGGGCGAAAGCAGCGAGTCTAGCACACCATTCCCGCCCCGGAAGTGAGCGCCGCTATCGTCGCCGGGGTGGGTGTGGTCTCGCGGCCACGGGGCGGCCTCCCGGCCTGTGGTCTGGGCCCCACACCGGCCGGCGCCTGACTCTCGCAAGAGGTTGTGGCTGAGCAACATCGCTCCCTTCCGCCGATCGGCACGGCTGTTGCACGCTTCCGCCGGAACACGGAAAACGCTGCATGGCCTATCGAAGGACTCTCAGGCGGGCGGTTGGCTGCACCGGGATCGGCCTTCACTCCGGCCGCGCCGTCCACCTCGAGATCAAGCCGGCGCCCGCCGAGCATGGCATCCGCTTCCTCCGGACGGACGTGGGCGTGACCATCCCCGCCACCCTCGCCCACCTGGGTCGGACCGACCACGCCACCTCCCTGAGCGCCGGGGGCTTCTCGGTGGAGACGGTGGAACACCTGCTCTCGGCCCTGCAGGGCCTCGGTGTGGACGACGCTCTGGTGGAGGTCGACCGCCCAGAGCTGCCGATCCTGGATGGCAGCGCGGCCCCGTACGTGTTCCTTCTTCACGAAGCCGGGCTCCGACCGCAGCGAGCGCCCCGGCGGTTCCTCAAGGTCCTCCAGCCGGTCGAGGTGGTTCACGGCGGCAAGCGCGTACGGCTCTCTCCTGCCGACCACTTCCGTGTCAGCTACTCCATCGGCTTCGAGCACCCGCTGCTCCGGCGCCAGTCGGCGTCGTTCCGTGTCAGCGCCCAGACCTTCACCGAGAGCATCGCGCCCGCCCGCACCTTCGGCTTCCTGAGAGAGGTCGAGCAGCTTCGGCGCAAGGGGCTCGCCCTCGGTGGGAGCCTGGAGAACGCGGTGGTGATCAGCGAGGGCGGGGTGCTCAACAACAACCTGCGCTTCCAGGACGAGTTCGTCCGCCACAAGATCCTGGACGCGGTTGGCGACCTCGCCCTGCTCGGGCGCCCCCTCCTCGCCCACCTCGAAGCCGAGAAGGCCGGGCACGCGATGCACACAGCCGTCGCCCAGCGGCTTCTGGAGACGCCGGAAGCCTGGGCCTTGGTCGCCCATCCCCAGCTTCCTACCGTAGACGTGGCGCCGGCCCGGGAGCCGGTCCTCGAGATTCCCTGATCACGACCCGCCGGGGGAGCGGCCTACTTCCCCTTGGGCTCGACCACTGTCGCCAAAAGCAGCACCGTGAAGGACTTCTGGCCCATGTCATTGGAGTGTATCAGGACCCTCTTGCGGAGGTGACGGGGGCTGGACCCGGTCCTCAGCGTGGCGCGCAGCACCGTGCTCTCGCCGGGGGCGAGGAGCTTGTCGTCGAGCAGCGCCGCCGTGCACCCGCAGTCGGTCAGCACCTTCTCGATCACGAGCTCCTTGGTCCCCTGATTGGAGACCGTGAACTCCTTCTCCACCGTCTTGTTGGGGAGCACCTCGCCGAAGTCGAATTGCGACGGCTCGACGGCGATCCGCGGCCCGCGGATCCTCCCCTTGGCCGGCCCGTCAGAACCTGCCGGCAAGAGCAGCAGCCCTGCCAGCAGCAGCCCCAGACCACCCGTCATGATGACCTCCCCGCTGCCCGCCCCCGAGCCTTCTTTCTGTTGTTCCCCGAGGTCAGCCGCCGCATGTAGGCGTCCAGGATCTCGTTCTCGTAGGTGACCGAGTTCAGGAACAGGCTCTCTACAAGATAACTCTGCCGGTCCTCCTCGGTCATCTGGGTCACCAGCCCCCGGATCTCCCGCATCATGTCCTCGAAGGAGACCTGGAGCTTCTTCTTGAGCGTGACCTCCCGGTACAGGGTCTCGAGCAGCGCCAGAAGGTCCCCGTCCAGGGGGAGCTCGAAGCCCGTCGATAGCCGGACGCTACGCACCGCCGCGGCCCTCCGAGGCCTGGCTGCCGAACGCCAGCAGCGCCTCCTTTTCGTCCTTGTGAATCTCGATGATCCGGTGGACCCCGGTCATCGAGAGCATGGTCTCGACGCGTGGCTGGAGGCCGCTCAGCCGGAGCCGCCCCGAGCGGTCGTCCAAGAGCCGATGGATGTCCATCAGGCAGCCGATCGAGGCGCTGTCGACGTAGCTGACCGCAGCCAGGTCGATCACCAGCCCGCGGGCCCCCTCCTCGACCAACTGCCTGATGTCCGCGAAGAACGAGGACAGGACCGGGTAGGTGAGCTTCGCTTCTTGGACGCGCACCACCCGGACCTCTCCGTGACTCTCCACCAGAAGACGCATCAGCTCACCTCCGAGCCTCGGCCCGTCGTCGCCCTGGCCGTGCCATCCCCCCACCCCCGGGCTGCTGGGCGCGCAGCAGCAGACGGGTCAGCTCCTCGCGTCCCCGGTTGATCCGGCTCTTGACCGTCCCCTCGGGCAGCCGCAGCCGGTCCGCCATCTCCTGGTAGCTGAGCCCCTGGAGGTCGCGGAGCACGACCGCCTCCCGCAGCTTGTCGGGGAGCAGCTCGAGGCCTCGACGGAGGAAACCCCTCCGGTCGAGGTCCTCGAGGGTGCGGTGTGGGTTGCCGTACTTCGCCGGAGCCAGATCGAAGGCCACCAGGTCCTCGACCAGGACCTCTCGCTCCCGCTTGCGGGCCCGGTAGTGGTCGATGCAGTAGTTGCGGGCCACGCTGGACAGCCAGGTAGAGAAGTCGGCGTCCCGGTGGAACTTGTCCAGGCTCTTGAAGACCTTCAGGAACACCTCCTGGGTCAGGTCCTCCGCCTGATCGTGCTTGCCCGTGAACTTGTAGGCGATGTGGAAGACCTTCCTCCGGAAGCGAGTGACGATTTGCTCCCAGGCGGCGTTGTCTCTGCGCAGGCAGCGCTCGATCAGCTCGCCGTCGGATGCCGTCACTCTACCCCCGGCCGAGGGCTGCGCTCTGGGTTGGGTTCCCGCCGTGCTCCGACCTTCCTGGGTTCGGATGATAGGTGGCGATGCCGACAGAATCAAACCAGGCGGGCAGCTACTGAAGCACGGGTCGCCCCGCCTGGCTCCAAGCCGTGAACCAGAAGCTCCCGCACTCGCCGGCGGCCTGGCTCAGCCGACCGCTGATGATGTCGCGGATGCGATCGGCCAGGGCCTCGTAGTAGAGCTCGGTGTAGCCGCCCCGGCCGCGGTGGGCGAGGTCTTCCTCGTAGAGCAGGTTGTCGACCCAGATGTAGCTGGCCAGGATCAAGCCGAAGACGTGCTCGTACGGGTCGTCCAGGAAGTGAGCGGCGTCCGGTTTCACCTTGATCGCCTTCTCGGCGGCCTCGGGGAACTTCTGGCTCAGGCGCACCCAGAGCCCGTGCTGTTCGGTCATCTGCCCGTCGAAGTTCTCGGTCAGGGCCAGTGGGTTGTGCAGGTCGGTCACCAGGCTGGCGAGGGTGTCGGACTCGGCGAGAATGCGCCCCTTGTCAGCGGCGCGGAAGGCCTCTACCAGGCGGGCGTAGGCGTCGTCGATGAGCCACGGTAGGCGACCGACCCTGTCGGCTGTCGCGCCGAAACGCGCCTTCAGCTCCTTTTCGGAGCGGGGTATGTCGCGGAACGGGAACGGGGCCACCAGATCGGCCGCGAACCGTCGCTCCGGTCCCTCTGTAGGCAACTCGGCATCTGGGGCCAGGCTGGGAAGCTCGTCGCGGTGGTCACGGTAGAACTTCTTGAGCCCCTTGGGCAGGGTATCGACCGCAGCGGAGGTGACCAGTCGGTGCGCCACCGGGCCCCACGCCCAAGCGGCCCCAGGATTGAGGGCCAACGTCGCCGCCAGGCACGCACCCACCAACACCGGCCACCGTCGCTCCCGCGGGTCGATCATCGTCTCCCTCCACTCTTCACCGAGCCACCCGCGCCACCGTCAGCAGGCGGACCGCACGCGCCCCGGCCTGCCGAAGCGCCGAAGCACAGGCACGGCTGGTGGCCCCGGTCGTACACACGTCGTCCACCAGCACGACCTTCTTTCCATGAATCCGAGCCCGACGTCGAACCACGAACGCGCCGGCTACGTTTCGGCGTCGGCCCGCCGCCGAGAGCCCGGTTTGTGGCGCTGTCTCCTTGCGGCGGGTCAGGGCGTCCTTCTCCACCGGGACACCCGCCCGTCGCGCCAGCGCCGTGGCGATCAGCTCGGCCTGATTGTAGCCGCGCTGCCGGCGCCTTCGCGGGTGGAGGGGAATCGGCACCACCACCGCCCCCGGATCGAAGAGCGCCCGCACCTCTGCCTCCCGCCACAGTAGCTCGGCGAGCCGCCCCGACACCCGCTGGCGGCCCTTGAACTTGAGCTCCTGAACCAGGATCTTGAGGGGGCCTTCGTAGGGACCGAGGCTGGCCCCTGCGTCGAAGTGGGAGAGCCCCCGCCGACATCGCCCGCAGGGTCCAGAAACGGTCTCGGGCAGGATCGTGCCACACTCACAGGCCCCGCCGCGGTGGCGCGGGAGACGTTGCCAGCACCGCTCGCACAGCGGCCCCTGCAGAGGTCGCTCGACCGGGTCGCTGCACGCCGGGCAACGAGCCGGAAAGACCAGGGCCAGGACCGGGTCGATCACCCGTGCCAGAGAAGCCATCCCCGGCTACCGCTAGAGCAACCCCTGCTCTTGGAGCTGCTGGCAAGCGATACAGTGGGGGGCCCAAGGCACCGCATCGAGGCGCCGCTTCTCGATCTCGCCACTGCAGGCGATGCAGGTGCCGAAGCGACGGTCCTCGATGCGCAGCAGCGCCTCGTCGACGAGGTGGAGCATCTCCCGCTCCGAGTTCGAGAGGCTGAACAAGAACTCCTTGGTGTATGAGTTCGAGGCCTTGTCGGCGATGTCCTGGGCCCCTTCCCCGTCGGCTTCCATGCCGTAGCTCTTGTTCTTGTTGTAGGCCCGGAGTATCTCCTGCTTTCGCTGGATCAGTTGATCCCTGAAGCCCTTCAGCTTTTTCTGGTCCATTCTAGGGCCGTCTCCTCATGTCTCTGGGCACCCGGTCGGGCCGCTCGGACCCATCTCACGGGATCCCGTATCGCTTGCGTTTCTCCCACAGCGCCTTGCGGCTGATCCCCAGGATCGAGGCCGCCCTGGTCTGGCTGCCGCCCACCACCTCGAGCACGTGCCGGATGTAGGCCTGCTCCACGTCGCGCAATGACAGGTAGCGCTCGCGTCCGGCCCACAACGTGGTCGGCTGTTCGAGCAGGTGGCCGGGGAAGGCCGAGCACCGGATGGTGTCGCCGTCGGCATACAGGGCCGCCCGCTCGACCACCGACCGGAGCTCCCGGACGTTCCCCGGCCAGGCGTAGCCCCGCAGCAGGGACAGCGCCTCGTCGTCGAAGCCCCGGGCCCCGGTGGTGCCGCGGGTGCGTTCCCGGGCCAGGAACCGCTCCGCCAGCGGGCGGATGTCCTCGCGCCGGCTGCGGAGTGGCGGCAACGTCAGCGGGACGACGCTCAGCCGATGGAACAGATCCTCGCGGAAGGTCCCCTCGGCCACCGCGGCCCGCAGATCGATGTTCGAGGAGGCCACGAACCGGACGTCGACCTCGAGGGTGCGGGTCCCCCCCAGCCGCTCGAAGCGGCGGTCCTCCACCACCCTCAGCAGCTTGGCCTGCAGGGGGAGGGTCAGATCCTGTATCTGATCAAAGTACAGCGTGCCCCCGGCGGCCATCTCGATCTTGCCCGCCTTGGCCTGACGGGCGTCGGTGAAGGCGCCCCGCTCATGCCCGAACAGCTCCGACTCCAGCAGGTTCTCGGGGATCGACGGGCAGTGAACCTTCACGAAGGCGCTGTCGCGCCGCGGGCCCCCGTAGTGTAGCCAGTGGGCGAGCAGGTCCTTGCCGGTACCGCTCTCTCCCTCGAGCAGCACCGGGCTGCGGGCCGCCGCCAGGCGACCGGTGATCTCCAAGATCTCCCGCATCGCCGGCGAGGCCGCCACCACCCCGCTGGGAGCACCCAGGAGTGCCTCCATCAGCCCGCCACCTCTCGACGTACCGCCGCACCCCAGAGCCGCTCAAGATCGTAGAAGTCTCGCGAGCGCGCGGTCATCACGTGGACCACGAAGTCCCCGTAGTCGATCAGGACCCACTCCTGCCGGGGATAGCCTTCGATGTGGCCGGGTCGCCGCTTCGTTTCCCGGAGTGCTTCGAGGATCGCATCGGCGATGGCCACCACCTGCCTCTGGTTGGCCCCGGAGGCGAGCAGGAAGTAGTCGGTGAGGGTGGCCTCTTCCCTGAGGTCCAGCACCACCACCTGACTCGCCTTCTTGTCGAGCGCGGCCGAGGCCGCCCGTTCGAGGCAGATCTCCAGGCTCATCGGTAGAGGCCCCGCTTCTCGATGTGCTCGGCCACCGAGCTCGGCACCAGGAAACGGACGCTGTGCCCGTCGCGCACGGACCGCCGAACTGACGTGGCCGAGATGGCCAGCCCGGTGCCGGGGATCGGCCGGACGCCTGGCGGGGGATCGTCCGGCTCGAAGGGCAGCGGGTTGCCCGGCCGTGTCACCACCGCTACCGAGCAGAGGCTCAGGAGGCGATCGGGGTCCTTCCAGTGGCGCAGGTCGGGGTAGGTATCGCTGCCCACGATCAGGAACAGCCCGTCTTCCGGACGCTCTCGGGCCAGCGTCTCCAGCGTGTCCACGGTGTAGCTGGGGCCGTCTCGTCGCAGCTCGACGTCGCAGGCGACGAAGTGCGGGACACCCCGGGTGGCCAGGCAAACCATGGCGAAACGGTCGAGGGGCGAAGACCTGGGCTGGTCGCGGTGGGGCGGCACATGGCAGGGAACGAAGACCACCTGGTCGAGCCGGAGGGCGTCGTAGGCACACTCGGCGGCGCGCAGGTGACCCAGGTGGATCGGGTCGAAGGTCCCGCCCATGAAGCCGACTCTCACGCCGGGCGCTCCAGTCCAGACGGCCCAACACCCCGCTGCAGGAGCCGCGCCATCGCCCGCTTCAGCTCCTGGACTCCGAGGCCGGATACCGACGACACCGGGATCACCGTCAGACCCAGCCCGGACGCCTCGTCGCGCAGCCGTGGGAGCGGATCGTCCCCGGGGTCAACCGCGTCCCGCTTGGTGGCCACGACCAACTGCGGCTTGTCCAGAAGCTCCGGGCTCCACAGCCGTACCTCCTCACGCACCATCTGGAAGGCCCCAACGGCGCTCTCTCCGGTCCCGACGCCGGTGTCCACCACGTGGACCAGGGCCCGGGTGCGCTGGACGTGACGCAGGAACTGAAGGCCCAGCCCGGCCCCGTGTCGGGCGCCCTCGATGATGCCGGGGATGTCGGCGGCCACGTACTGCGCCTGGTCGACCGCCACCATCCCCAAGACCGGCGTCAGGGTGGTGAAGGGGTAGCTCGCCACCTTGGGCCGTGCCGCCGAGATGCTCGACAGAAGCGTCGACTTCCCCGCATTGGGGCAGCCCAGGAAGCCCACATCCGCAATCAGGCGTAGCTCCAGGCGCAGCCAGCGCTCCTCCCCGGGAGCGCCCGGGTCGGCCTGACGAGGGGCGCGATTCCGGTTGGAGAGGAAGCTCCGGTTGCCCCGGCCGCCCCGGCCACCGCTCGCCACTACCAGGCGCTCGCCGGGCCGGAGCACCTCCCCGATCAGCTCCTGGGACTCGTCGTCGAAGGCCAGCGTGCCGGGCGGGACCGGCACCAGCAGGTCCTCTCCGGAGCGACCGGAGCGGTTCCCCGAGCTGCCGTGGCGACCCCGCTGGGCGCGTAGCTCACTGTGGAAGCGCAAGGGGTAGAGGGTGTTGTGGTGAGGTGCTCCCAGCAGCGCCACGCTGCCGCCACACCCGCCGGAGCCGCCGTCAGGTCCCCCTCGCGGGACATGGGGCTCATGCCGGAAGCTCACGCATCCCCTCCCGCCGTCCCCCCCCTTCACGAAGATCCTGACGCGGTCGACGAACATGGCTCACCGCCTCGGGGGGCGGGGGGGACTAGCCTTCGGCGGGGAGCACGCTGACCCGAAGCCCACGCGAGCCGTGGTCCTCGAATCGGACGAAGCCGTCGATCTTCGCGAACAGCGTATGGTCTCGGCCCAGGCCGACGTTCCTTCCCGGTTTCCATCTGGTGCCGTGCTGGCGGATGATGATCGTCCCGCCGTTGACACGCTCTCCGCCGTAGCGCTTCACGCCAAGCCGCTGGGCGTTGCTGTCGCGGCCGTTGCGGCTCGAGCCCTGACCTTTTTTGTGCGCCATCTGAGAACCACCCTCATCCCGAATCTGCCGTGGCGTGCCGGGGCGGCACGCCAGGCGGCCGGGCCCTTGTTGGACGCTCAGCCTTCGATCTGGTCGATCCGGAGTGTCGTGACCGACTGCCGATGGCCTCGGGTACGGCGATAGCCCTTACGCTTCTTGTACTTGAAGACCCGTACCTTGCGATCGCGTCCTTGTTCGAGGACCGTGCCCAGGACGGCCGCGCTCTCGATCCGAGGCTTTCCCACCCGGGCTTCCCCGTCGCCGGCCACGAGCAGCACGTCTCCCAGCCGCACGCTCTCCCCAGACGCCGCGGCCAGGCGTTCGACCCGGATCACGTCCCCGGGCTCGACACGGTACTGCTTGCCGCCCGTCCTCACGATTGCGTACACTGCTTCGCCTCCTCCGGCGTCATCACGCCGAAACCCCAGTGTTTACCACGGGTTTGGCGCCGCGTCAACCGAAGAAGCGGCGGAGGCGACTGCCGCCGCCGGGGGGTCAGAAGTCGAAGCCCATCCAGAAGTCGAACTGCCACCCGCTAGAGACCACCTTCAAGTCGGTGAACTTGGTCCAGTCAAAGTGCAGCGGATAGCCCAGGAAGAAGACCTGCAGGCCGAAGCCGAACGAGGCCCGTCCATCCACCAGGTGGAAGCCCTTCACCGGCTCCCCGAACCAGGTGGTCGGATCGTTGGCATCGTAGTTCACGTACGAGGTGCCCGCGTCCGAGGAGGAGAAGGTGTACTCCTGCCCGTTGTACTTGGCGCCGCCGACCCCGGCATAGAGGGTCCCCCGAACCGGTCCCAGCAGGCCGATCGGCGTCGCCATCAGGTAGATCGCCGGCAGCCGCAGCTCGAGGTTGGCGTGGAATCCCTGGTTGCCGGCGATCGAGTAGTAGCGGAAGCCCCGCAGCGTGTGGTCGCCGCCGAAGTAGATGTAGTCGGGGTGGTTGCCGGTCGAGCGGAAGCCGTTGAAGCGCATTGCCAGGACCGAGGAGGTCGAGCCGAGGCGCAGGTACTTGCGCAGGTCGGCGCTCAGCGTGGTCCGCGACACCGAGTCTCCCAACGGTGGGGCCCACTCCACCCCGATCGAGAACGTGCTCCCATCCAGCGGACCCACATCCTGGAACCGGGTGGTCTCCTGGGTCAGGCGTATGGACAGCGGGACCATCAGCCCGTTGGCAAACGGCAGGGGTAGCCCGGCCGCCTCGTACTCGGCCTCGACCTGCGCCTGAATGTCCGGGTCCTGGTAGCGCTCGCGGATGTGGAAGGCGCCGGCAGAGACCGTCAGCCGCCGGAACTTGTCGAGGGGATACTGGGCGAAAGCCAAGCCGCCGCTCATCCGTTGGGTGAAGAACAACCCGGCCCGGAAGTCGTAGCTGTAGTAGGCGGCATAGCTGTTGTCGAAGAAGAAGATCGTGTTGTCCATGAGCGACGCGCCCCAGTGGAGGCGCCGCGACATGTTGGTGTAGGTCCCCTGGTAGGTGCGGAACTCGCGGATCGAGGCGGCGGTGACGGTGATGTTCTGGTCCCCCAGGACGTCGGTCAGGGCCACCTGGCTGCCGCCGAAGAAATCGCCGCCCGAGGTGACGCCGATGTTGAGGGGAGGCCTGCCCTCCAGGTACAACCCCTCGAACAGGCGCTTGCGCCGTTTGTTCTCGGCGACGATCTGGTGGGTCACGTCGGGCTGGAAGTCGACCACCTCTCCGGACGCCACCAGCACCTCCTGGTCGGCCTCCTTGAGCGGCTCGTTGGTCTCGATGGCGTGCAGCGCGTACTCACCCTTGTGGTAGCTGATGAAGGCGACCTTGTCGCCGTCCTTGCGGGGCAGCGGCGCCGGGGCGACGTTGCCGCCGAGCACGTCGGTGTACTGCCGGACCACCCCGGTGCGCAGGTCCAGACTGCGCAGGTTGAAGATCTCGTCGTCCTCGTTGGAGGCGTAGAACAACGTGTTGCCGTCCGGGGAGAAGACCGGCGTCAGGTCGTCGAAGGTGCCGAAGGTGAGCTGGGTGCGCTGGCTCGGGTCGCCCAGCGGGAAGGTGTAGATCTTGTCGTAGCCACTGATGTTACGGGTGTAGACGACGGTGCGACCGTCAGGCGAGACCCGGGGGTCGGAGTCGTAGAACGGGTCGCTCGTGAGGTTCCGGATGGTGCCGTCCTCGAGATCCATCAGGAACAGGTCCGATACCCCCCTCTGGATGCCGGAGAGGATCACGTGGTGGCCGTCGGGCAGCAAGCACGGCGACTTGGCCTGGTCGAGGGTCATCGGCAGCTTCTTGACCACCCGGCCGTCGAGCGGCGACATCAGGAACAACGAGCGCCGCTTCCCCGTGCGAGCGAAGAACGCGATCAGGTCCCCGTGCGGCCCGAAGTCCAGCGAGCGCCCGGCCACGAAGTTGTCCGACATCGTCAGGTTCTCGTACTGGCCGGTGAAGCCGCCGGTCAGGTTCTTGATCACCTTGCCGTCTTCGGCGGAGAGGAGCACGATGTCCAGCTCGCCGTCGGCGCGGTTGCCGCTGAAGGCCACCATCAGGTCCCCCGAGGGGCTGGGCATGAAGCCGAACACCTGGGTGAACGGCGTGACCTCCGAGTTGGGGGCCAGGTCGGGCCCGTAGTCCTCGGGCCGCTCCTTGTCGCGGTAGGGCTTGAAGCGCTCCTTCATCCACTTGTCGAAGGCCCGGTCGAAATCGTCGGGGCTGATCCGGAAGGCCTGGTTGTAGACGTCGTTGAAGCCGGCCCCCATCACCCCCTTGCGCAGGGTGTACATGAACTGCCGGATACCTTCCTTGCCGTAGCGGTCCTCGATGAACTCGAAGGCGGCGTGGCCCATGTTGTAGACCAGGCGGCCGCTGAAGGCGGCGAACTGGGCCCTCGAGAGCTTGGGCACGTTGTCGGTGACAGCGGCGTCCCTGATCATCATCAGGTCGAGGGGATCCCAGACGCCACGCATGTACTCGGCCAGCCCTTCGTCCACCCACAGCGGCGCAGAGCGCCCCAGCAGGCTTCGCGGCACCAGATCGAACTCGAAGATGTGGGTCAGCTCATGGGTGATCAGCCCCTGCAGCTTGGCCGGCGCCTCGTCGATTGGCATCACCATCCGGTTGCGCACCGGCTCGGCGAAGGCCGCCACCCCTTCCGGCACGAACTCGGGGAAGAGGTTGGTCTGCTCGAACTCCGAGTGGGTCTTGTAGAACATCACCGGGATCGCGAAGGGGATCTCGTGTTTGAGCTCCGAGGAGACGTGCTGGTAGGCGCTCTCGAGGTAGGAGACGAGGCGCGACAGGTGCTGCTCGAACTCGGGGTAGTAGTAGACGCGGAAGTGGGGGCTCTGGTAGACCTGCCAGGAGAACGAGTCGTAGGTGACCTTGTTCTTCCCGTAGTAGGGGATGAACTGGGCGTGGGCCGGGGCCGCCAGCCCGACTGCCAGGGTGGCCGCGGCGAGGCCGACGAGCCCCCGCGTCGTCATCTGGTGCAGCATGGGTTCCTCTCCGACTCTACTGAAGGAGGATGCGCGTCCCGCGGATCTTCTGGGGAGAGATGACTCCGAGGAAGTTGGGGAGCAGGCGATCCATCAGCTCGAAGTACGACGACAGCGGCGACACCTTCTGGTCCGCCCCGTAGAGCACCTCCTCGGTGAAGCGCTCCTTGTGAAGCACCTCGCCGGAGCGACCGTCGACGAACACGAAGTCGGCGTCGAGGCTGAACCCTCTCCGCTCCAGAAAGCGGTTCTGCCGGATGAGCCGGGGCCGGTTCGAGGCGTCACGAACCACTCGCTCCTCGGCCTGATAGCCGGATCGGTTCTTCTCCTCGAAGCTCACCCTGCCGGTGACGATCAGCGGTGACTGATACTCCTCGCCGATCTTGCGCCAGAAGGCGGCATCTTGCAGGGCCTGGCCGGCCCGCAGGTCGTACTGCTCCCGGTCTTCCTTGGTGTAGTGCCCCTCCTCGCCGAGGCTCTGCTTGATCTGGTCCAGGGCGTCGTAGAGAGGGGGGCGGTCCGGCTCCAAGACCTGCAGCTTCGAGTTCGAGCGGAGCTGGTTCTGGAGCAGCCGGGCGGTCTCCGAGGCAACGTCCACGTCGCCCGCAGTCAGCTCGCCCACGAAGCCCGCCACCAGCACGCGACGGAACGCCCTCACGTCGATCTTGCTCTGCAGCGGCACCTGTACCGGCACCTCTACGTAGCCGGTGCAGCTCGACAGGGCGAGGAGGGTGATGACACCCAGCCCGAGGCTAGGGACGCTGCCGTGCTTGGCTCTTCCGGTTCCGCTTGTCATCGGCTTCCCTGAACAGGTCGTAGTTCTGCTGGATGTAGACGTCCCCGGGCCGCAGCTCGAGGGCCCGCTCGTAGGCCTTGCGGGCCTTGTCGAACTCCCCCGCCTGCTCCAGCGCCACCGCCAGGTCGTTGAGCGCGTGGGCATTGTCGGGGTCGAGCAGCACCGCCTTCTCGAACCGGAACTGAGCCTCACGCCACAGCCCCTTCCTGGCCACCTGGATGCCGAAGCGGAGCTCCTCCTTGCTCGTTGAGACGGAGCCGGTCTGGGCCAGCAGCAACAGGGAGAGTGGAATCGCGGCAAGCATGGGGCCTTACTCCGAGAAGACGTGGCGTGGTATGTCCTTGGTTACGCGATCCTTTGATGTTATGCGAGCCCTCTTTGGCATTGCAAGGCCAATGCCAGCCAGGGTCGGACCGGCCTCCGCGGGAGCGCCTTCCAGGTCTGCGCGGGCCCGTAGACTCCGCGATACCCCCTGTCCAGCCACAAGGACACTACGTTAGTCCTCCAGGACACTGGCATGATAGGGGGAGGGCTCGAATTCTCCGGTCGTCTGAGGGCTGGCTGCCAGCCTGGGAGGCCGAGAGGACCACCAGGGGGGCCAAAGGGGGCGCGGACCTTGACAGGCAGGGGTCGGCTCTTACAATGGGTGCCCCTCGGAGGGCTGGGAAGGGAGCCGTTGGACCAGATCCAGGAGTTGCTCACCGTGGCGCTATTGCCCGATGTCGGGCCGCGCTGCGCCCGCGAGCTCCTCCAGCGGGGGCCGATCAGCGACCTGCTCGCACACCCGGAGGAGCACCGCGACCTTCTGCCGGAGGCGGCGCGGCGCCAGCTCGCCTCGGGCGCCGCGGCGCGACGGGCCGACGAGGAAGCCTCCCGTGCCCGCCGATCGGGCCTGTGTCTGCTCGGCCGGGGCTCCGACGGCTATCCTCGGCGCTTGGCCCGGATCTACGACCCTCCCCTGGTACTCTACGTGTGGGGCCACCTGGAGCCCGAGGAAGGAGAGACGAGCCTGGCGATCGTGGGCTCCCGAGCCGCCTCGCCCCCGGGAAGATCGCTGGCGCGCCGCATCGCGCGGGAGCTGGCGGCGGGCGGGGTGAGCGTCGTCTCCGGGTTGGCGCGAGGCATCGACACCGCCGCCCATCAGGGAGCGCTGGATGCCAGAGGCCGTACCATCGCCGTGTTGGGATGCGGTCTCGACCGGGTCTACCCCCCCGAGAACGCGGGGCTGGCGGCACAGGTGGCGGCATCCGGCGCCGTGGTGTCGGAGTTCCCGCTCGGGACCCCACCGCTGCCGGGCCATTTCCCCCGTCGCAACCGTCTCATCGCGGGATGGGGCCGCGGTGTGTTGGTGGTCGAGGCAGCCGCCCGCAGCGGCGCGCTCGGTACCGTCCGCTGCGCCCTCGAAGAGGGTCGCGAGGTGATGGCCGTGCCGGGCCACCCGACCAGTCGTGGCTCCGAGGGGGTCAACGCGCTGATCCGCGACGGGGCGACGCTGGTCCGAGACGCCGGCGACGTCGCGGCCGAGCTGGGCGTCAGCCTGGACCAGGGCGAGCCGTCGTGCGCCGAGGGGCAGCCGTTGCTCGAGCTGCTGCGGCCGGGCGCCCCG
Organism: uncultured Acidobacteriota bacterium; assembly: GCA_964574335.1. Taxonomy (GTDB): domain Bacteria; phylum Acidobacteriota; class Vicinamibacteria; order Fen-336; family Fen-336; genus CAZNNH01. The sequence continues at coordinate 67,573 of CAZNNH010000004.1, forward strand.
ATGAGCCTGGAGGCGTTGCGGGAGCAGAGCGGGATGCAGGTGCCGGAGCTTCTGGCCAGGCTGGGAGCGCTCGAGCTTCTGGCGCGGGTGGAGCGTCTGCCGGGACCCCTGTTCGTGAGGATGACCTAGGGCGCTCCCAAGGTCCGGAGGGTCGCCGAGGGCGCCCCTAGCTGAGGAGGAAGGTGGCGAAGAACCTCGTTGTCGTCGAGTCGCCGGCCAAGGCGAAGACCATCAACCGGTACTTGGGCCGGGGCTACGTGGTCAAGGCCTCCATGGGCCACGTGCGCGACCTGCCCAAGAAGTCGCTGGGCGTGGACGTGGACCAGGGCTTCAGACCGGAATACGAGACGCTGCCCGGGCGCACGAAGGCCCTGGACGAGATCAAGGCCGCCGCCAAGGACGCGGCCACGATCTTCCTCGCCGCCGACCCGGACCGGGAAGGGGAAGCGATCTGCTGGCACATCGCCGAGTCGCTCGGCGCCGCCGCCAAGAAGAAGGTGCGGCGAGTGGTCTTCAACGAGATCACCAAGCGCGCCATCGACGAGGCCTTCACCCACCCCGGCCAGCTCGACGCCCGCAAGATCGACGCCCAGCAGGCGCGCCGGATCCTCGATCGCCTGGTCGGCTACAAGGTCAGCCCGATCCTCTGGGAGAAGGTGAGGCGCGGCCTGTCGGCCGGCAGGGTCCAGTCGGTCGCCCTTCGCCTGATCTGCGACCGAGAGCGCAAGATCCGGGCCTTTCGCCCCGAGGAGTACTGGACGGTCACCGCCCATCTCGACGCCGAGCAGCCGCCCCGTTTCACCGCCGAGCTGGTCAAGAAGCGGGGCCAGGCGATCGAGGTCGGCAGCGCCGACGAGGCCGCCGCCGTCCGCCGTGATCTGGAAGGCGCCGAGCTCGCCGTGGCCGAGGTCCAGGCCCGCACCCGCAAGCGGCACCCGGTACCTCCCTTCATCACCTCGAAGCTGCAGCAGGAGGCGTTCAAGCGCCTGCGCTTTTCGGTGCGCAAGACCATGCAGGTGGCCCAGCGCCTCTACGAGGGCATCGAGCTCGGCGACGAAGGCAGCGTCGGCCTGATCACGTACATGCGTACCGACTCGACCCGCGTCTCGGAGGAGGCGCTCGAGGCGGTGCGCAAGCTCATCGCCGGCACGTACGGGGAGGAGCACCTCCCTCCAAAGCCCGTCCTACACCGCGCCAAGAAGGACGCCCAGGACGCCCACGAGGCGGTGCGTCCCACCGACCTCGACCACGACCCGGAGACCATCAAGCGGTTCCTCTCCAAGGACGAGCTCGCGCTGTACAAGCTGATCTGGAACCGCTTCGTGGCATCCCAGATGAAGCCGGCGGTGTACGACGAAACCCTGGTCGACGTCGCGGCAGGAGACTATCTGCTGCGGGCTCGCGGCGCGGTCCTGAAGTTCCGGGGGTTCCTTGCGGTCTACGAGGAGGCCCCCGACGAGAACGCAGCGTCCGCGAAGGCCATGGCGGAGGGCTCGGAGCAGCCCTCGGTCACCAAGGCCCCGCTGCCGCCGCTGCAGGCGGGCGACCGGCTGAAGCTCTTCCAGCTCGACACCGACCAACACTTCACCCAGCCCCCTCCGCACTTCAGCGAGGCGAGCCTGGTCAAGGAGCTCGAGGAGAACGGCATCGGCCGTCCCTCCACCTACGCCAGCATCATCGCCACCATCGAAGCTCGGGAGTACATGGAGAAGCGGGAGCGGCGCCTCTACCCCACCGAGCTCGGCTTCGTGGTCAGCGACCTCCTGGTCGAGCATTTCTCGGACATCGTGAACGTCGAGTACACCGCCGCCATGGAGGGGGAGCTCGACGAGATCGAGGAGGGGACCGACAACCTCCTCAACACCCTCAACCAGTTCTGGAAGAAGTTCAAGCGCGACCTCAAGAAAGCGCAGAAGGAGATGAAGGACGTCAAGCGCCTCGAGGAGCAGACCGACGAGGTGTGCGACAAGTGCGGCTCGGCGATGGTCATCAAGTGGGGGCGCTACGGCAAGTTCCTGGCCTGCTCCAGCTACCCCAAGTGCCGGAACACCCGCCAGCTCGAGGGGGGCGAGGGCACGGACGTGCCGGAGCTGCACGAGGACGTCGCCAAGGAGGTCTGTCCCCAGGACGGCCAGCCGATGGTGCTCAAGAAGGGGCGCTACGGGCCGTTCCTGGCCTGCAGCCGCTACCCGGACTGCCGTACCACCAAGCGGCTGGTTCGGGGCGAGGGCGGCAAGCTGCAGGTGGAGACCCTGGCCCCGATCGACGAAAAATGCCCCGAGTGCGGGGCCGACCTGATGTGGCGCCGGGGCCGCTTCGGAGCCTTCATCGCCTGCAGCAGCTACCCGAACTGCCGCTACGTGAAGGGCAAGGAGGCCAAGGAGATCGGCTTGCTCTGTCCGGACTGCGGCGAGGGGCAGGTGGTCGAGCGCAAGGGCCGCTGGGGCCGCCCCTTCTACGGGTGCAAGCGCTACCCCGCATGCACCTTCACCGCCTACCACCGGCCGCTGGCGGAGCCCTGCCCCGAGTGTGGCAGCCCGTATCTGCTGATGAAGGAGACCAAGAAGGAGGGGAAGGTGGTCTTCTGCGCCAACGAGAGCTGCCACTACAGGCGGCAGGCAGCCTGACCGCGCCCGGGCTGGCCGCTCCCCCTCCGGCGTTCGTATAATCCCAAGAAGCTCACATCATGGACCGCCAGGTCACGATCGTCGGGGGCGGGCTGGCGGGCGCCGAGGCGGCCTGGCAACTGGCTCGCCGCGGCGTGTCGGTCCGCCTGCTCGAGATGCGCCCGCAACGCTCGACGCCGGCGCATCGGACGGACCTGCTCGCGGAGCTCGTCTGCTCCAACAGCCTGCGGGGCAACGCCCTCGAGCAGCCGGCCGGACTGCTCAAGGAGGAGATGCGCCGTCTCGACTCCCTGATCGTCCGAGTCGCCGACCAGGTCCGGGTGCCGGCGGGCAGCGCGCTGGCGGTCGACCGGGCCCGGTTTGCCGAGGGAGTGACCGCCGCCCTGCGGGCCCGACCCGAGGTGCAGATCGAGCGTCGTGAGGTCGACCGTATCCCCGAAGGGGCGGTGGTGGTGCTCGCTACCGGACCCCTCACCGCGGACACCCTGGCCCAGGACATCGCCGCCTTCGTCGGCGAGTCGCACCTGTACTTCTTCGACGCCATCAGCCCGGTGGTGGAGACCGAGAGCATCGACACCCACCGGACGTTCCGCGCCTCCCGCTACGGTCGGGGAGGCGACGACTACCTCAACTGCCCGATGAGCGAGGGAGAGTACCGGGCCTTCCTCGCGGAGTTGCTGGCGGCCGAGCCGGCCACCCTCCACGACTTCGAGCGCGGGCTCTTCTTCGAAGGTTGCCTGCCGATCGAGGTGCTGGCCCACCGGGGGCCCGAGGCGCTTCTGTTTGGGCCCCTCAAGCCCGTCGGGCTCGTCGACCCGCGAACCGGTCGCCGCCCGTTCGCCGTGGTCCAGCTCCGTCAGGACGACCTGGCCGCCAGCCATCACTCGATGGTCGGCTTCCAGACCCAGATCCGGTGGGGCGAGCAGGCGCGGGTGTTCCGGATGATCCCAGGCCTCGAGCAGGCCGAGTTCATCCGCTTCGGGACGGTCCACCGCAACACCTACGTGAACGCTCCACGGATCCTGGACGCCACCTTCGAGAGCCGTCGTCGCCCCGGCCTGTTCCTCGCCGGACAGATGTCGGGAGTGGAGGGCTACGTGGAATCGGCGGCCTCCGGGCTAGTCGCCGGGGTCGGCGCCGCCGCCCGGATGCGGGGCCAGACCCCTCCGAGGTTCCCCGAGCAGACGGCCCTCGGAGCGCTGGGGCGGCACGTCTCGGGCGGCAACGCCCGCAACTACCAGCCCACCAACATCCAGTTTGGCCTATTGCCAGATCTTGGATTCCGCGTCCGCGAGAAGAAGGCTCGCCGTCAGGCGATCTCCCGACGCGCCCTCGAGTCCCTGGACAGGTTCCGAGCCCAGGTGCTGGGCGAGGAGGGCCCCGAGGCCGGCCGGGCGGGCGGATGAAGCGCGCGCTGGCCGCCTTTGTCCGTCACCTCGAGGCGGAGCGCAACCTGTCTCCCCATACGACCAAGGCGTATCGGGAGGATCTCGAGCAGTTCGTGGCCCACGCCGCCTCGTCCCTTGGCCGCTCGCCGCGCCCGGCCGAGATCGACCACCTGATGATCCGGAGCTTTCTGGCCCGGCTCCACGCGCGCGGCCTCAAGAAGACCACGACGGGCCGGAAGCTGGCGGCCATTCGGACCTTCTTTCGCTTCCTCTGCCGCGAAGGACAGCTCCAGACGAATCCCAGCCGGGCCCTGCTCTCGCCCCGCCAGGAGCGGCGCATCCCGAGCCGGCTGGAGGAAAGTGAGGTGGCGGACCTGCTGGACATCCCCCAGAAGGGAAGAGCGGCCATCAAAGCTCGCGCCCTTCTGGAGCTGCTCTACTCCACAGGAATCCGGTGCGCCGAGCTGGTGGGGCTGGATCTCGATGACGTGGATCGCGACGCCCGCATGCTCAGGGTTCTGGGCAAAGGCAGAAAAGAGCGCATCGTTCCCTTCGGCAGTCGCGCCCTCCAGGCACTGACAGAGTACCTCCCGATCCGGGCCGCCACCCACCCGAGGACGGACGCCCTCTTCGTGAACCCACAGGGAGAGAGGCTCACGGACCGCGGAGTGAGGTACATCGTGGCTCGCCGGGTGAGGCAGGTGGCGGCACGCAAGAAGATCAGTCCCCACACCCTCCGTCACAGCTTCGCCACCCACCTGCTCGAAAGAGGTGCCGACCTCCGCGCCATCCAGGAGCTTCTCGGCCACGCCAGCCTCTCTACAACCCAGCGGTACACCCACGTAGACGCCCGGCATCTTCTGGCGATATACAGAAAGACCCACCCACGCGCTTGATCGCCGCCTGCCAGGACTCAGCCCAACGAGTCGAGCCGTCCACAAGCGGGGGAAGAGCGTCCTATCATTCAAGGCCGATGGCGCCCAGTGATGAGCAGCTCGTTCAGGCGGCGCAGTCTGGGGACAGTGCCGCCTTCGGCCAGCTCGTGGATCGGTGGGATCGGAAGATCCGGGGCGCCATCTACCGTGTCCTGGGCTCGGACGACGAGGCCCGGGACCTGACCCAGGAGGCGTTCTTCAAGGCGTACCGAGGGCTTCCGTCGTTCAAGCAGGAGGCCCGCTTCTCCTCCTGGCTGTACCAGATCGCGCTCAATCTCTGTCGCGACCGGATGCGGCGCAAGAGAGGCCGCATCCACATGAGCCTGGAAGAGCTCGAGCTTGCCGGATCGGCCCGCCTGATCGAGAGCGGGCCCTCCGTCCAGGAGATGGCCGAGGCCGGCGAGCTGTCGCGGGTCGTGGCCACGGCAGTTGCGGCGCTGCCTGCCGAGCAGCGCGAGGTGATCGTGCTCAAGGAGTACCAGGAGCTGACCTTCGCGGAGATCGCGGAGGTGCTGGCTCTCCCGGTATCGACCGTCAAGACCCGCCTGTATCGAGGCCTCGGGCAGCTTCGCCAGAGCCTCGAACGGCGTGGCATCCACGGCTCGACGGCGTTACCGCGAGCTTCCGGAGAATCCTGATGGACTGCAGCGAGGTGCGAGACCAGATGCTCGACGTGCTCTACGGCGAGGCCGACGCCGACATCCGGCGTCGCGTCGAGGAGCACCACGCCCAGTGCCCGGCCTGTCGGCACGAGCTCGAGGCGCTCCGCGGGGTGCGCCGCGCTCTTGCCCAGTGGCGCATCCCGGAAAGACGATCTGTCCATGCCTTCCGCCTCGGCTGGCTGGCAGCCGCCGCCGTCCTGCTGGTGTCGCTGGGCGCCGCCTTGGGGCTTTCCGGGTCGGAGGTACGTTTCGAGAATGGCCGCCTGGCCTTCAGGCTCGGGCGCAGCGACGTCGAAAGCCGGCTCGCCGAGCAGGAGGCCCGCCACCGCACGGAGATGGCCCGCCTCCGCAGCGAGCTAGCGACGCGCGACAGCCTGCTGGCGGAGGTCGACCAGCGGCTGCGTGCCAGCGAGGCCCGGCAGGCGGCGCTGCTGAGCGCGGGCCTCAGCGAGCTGACCGCCCGCAACGAGGCCCAGCGACGATACGACCTGGCCCGGGTCAGCGCCAGCCTCTCCTATCTCGATGGGCGCACTGGCCAGCAACTGGCCCGGCAGACGGAGCTGATGGGCTATCTGTTGCAGGCCTCCGACCAGCGATGAGCCGAAAGCCCACCCTCGTTCTCCTTGCCCTCGCTCTGGCGGCACCCTCCTGGGCGCAGACGGACGCCGCCCTGCGTGACCAGCTCGAGGGCTTCGGCGAAGCCCTCGATCGAGCGGTCCAGGCGGTCAGCCGACCCGGCACCCTCCATGTCCTGAGTGGGGAGCACACCAGCCGAGGCTTCTACCTCAAGGGGTACGGTGCGGTCTTCACGCTCCCCCCCCGTGCCCTGCCACCCACCCAGCCGCCGCGCCCGCTCGAGACCTCTCGGGGCAAGGCCTCCGGGTCGTTGGTCCGGGCCATGCAGGAGGTCGAGGGCAGCCTGGACGAAGACCCGTCCGAGCCGATACGCCAGCTCCTGGAGAGTCGGCTGCGGGAGCTCGGCCCGTCCCAGAGCGCTGCCGTCTCCGAGCCGACGAGACCCACCGACGCCGCCCAGCCCCCGACTCCCCCTGACTGGGCGGCGTTGCAGGCCCGCCTCGAGGCCCGCAAGCAGATCGAGCGCCAGCGCGACCAGCAGCTCCACACCCTCGAGGTGCAGATCGAGGCGTTCCAGCGGGACGCCGAGCGGATGCGGGAGCAGGCCGAGCGTCACATGGAGGAGCTGCGCCGGCAGATCAAGACGCGGGCCGTCTTTGCCAAGCAGGCGACCCCTCCCCCCTCACTCCCTCCATCCCCGCCCGCGAGCGTCCTGCCGGCGCCGCCCTGGAGCTTCTGGTTCGAGGTGTCCTCCGAGGCCGAGACCCAGCCGCGCTCCCAGGAAGCCGTGGTTGAAAGCGTGCGGGCTGCCGTAACCGGGGTGGTCGAGAAGGAGGGCGGGCGGCTTGCGATGCTCGCCCCGGAGGAGTCGGTGGTGGTGGCGGTGGACTTCGTCCCTCCCGACGTCTTCGTGCCACGGCTTCGGCCGGAGCGAACGCTGGTGGTTCGGGTCAAGAAGAAGGAGATCGACGCCTACCGCGCCGGCCGGCTCGGTGCCGAGGAACTGGGCCGCCGTCTGGAGGTCGTCGAGTACTGAGGGGCGGCGCCGCATCGTTGACCCCAGCCGAGGGCCGCCCCTATACTGAGGCCCCTCCCGAAGGGTAACCGTCCTATGGCCTCCTCCCTCGACCTCCACGGAACCACGATCCTGGCGGTCCGTCACGCCGGCGGCTGTGCGATCGCCGGAGACGGGCAGGTGACCCTGGGCCAGACCGTCGTCAAACACACCGCCCGGAAGATCCGGCGGCTCCACAACGGCCAGGTGCTGGCCGGCTTCGCCGGCTCCACCGCCGACGCCCTGGCGCTGTTCGCCAAGTTCGAGGCCAAGATCGACGAGCACCGCGGCAACCTCGAGCGCGCCGCGGTGGAGCTGTCCAAGGACTGGCGCACCGACCGCGTCCTGCGCCGGCTCGAGGCCTTCCTGGTGGCGCTGGATCGGGACTCGGCCTTCCTGCTTTCGGGGGCCGGCGACGTGATCACGCCCGACGACGGGCTCCTGGCAGTGGGTAGCGGCGGCCCATTTGCCCTGGCCGCCGCCCGGGCCCTGGCCCGCCACACCACGCTCGATGCCGGCACGCTGGCCCTCGAGGCGATGAAGATCGCCGCCGGGATCTGCGTCTACACCAACGAGACCATCCTGGTGGAGACGCTCTAGTGCCGATCCAGCTTCCGGCGTCGAGCCAGGAGCTCCACGACCTCGACCAGCTCACCCCACGACAGATCGTGGCCGAGCTCGACCGCTACGTGATCGGCCAAGACCAGGCCAAGCGGGCGGTGGCGATCGCCCTGCGAAACCGGGTGCGCCGTCAACGGCTCCCGCCGGAGCTGGCCACCGAGATCACCCCCCGCAACATCCTCATGATCGGCCCCACCGGGGTGGGCAAGACCGAGATCGCCCGGCGGCTGGCGCGGATGTCGAGCAGCCCTTTCGTCAAGGTCGAGGCATCCAAGTTCACCGAGGTCGGCTACGTGGGACGCGACGTCGAGTCGATCATCCGGGACCTCGTCGAAGCTGCCGTCCACCTGGTGCGCCGCGAGCGGCGGGCCGAGGTCCAGGACCGGGCCCGGCAGAATGTCGAGGAGCAGCTCCTCGACCTGCTGCTGCCGCCGCTTCGATCGCGACCGGCAGAGACGGCCGGTGCCGACGCCGAAGCGGCCGCATCCTCGCCCACCGAGTCCTTTCGGACCACACGGGAGCGCCTCCGCGCCCAGCTCCGGGCCGGCGAGCTCGACGCCCGCACCGTCGAGGTGGATGTCCCGCAGCGGAGCTTCCCCACCTTCCAGGTGATGAGCTCCCAGGGCGTCGAGGAGATGGACATCAACGTCAAGGACCTCCTGCCCGGGATCTTCGGCGGTCGCACCAAGCGCCGCACGTTGCCCGTCTCGGAGGCCCGCGAGGTCCTGCTCCGGGAGGAGGAGAACCGACTGGTGGACACCGAGCAGGTCTCCCGCCAGGCGGTGGAGCGAGCCCAGAGCTCGGGCATCGTCTTCCTGGACGAGATCGACAAGGTGGCGGGTCGCGAGGGCAGCCATGGGCCAGAGGTCTCGCGCGAAGGCGTCCAGCGCGACATCCTTCCCATCGTCGAGGGCACCACCGTTACCACCAAGCATGGCGCCGTGCGCACCGACCACATCCTCTTCATCGCCGCCGGGGCGTTCCACGTCTCGAAGCCCAGCGACCTGATCCCGGAGCTCCAGGGGCGCTTCCCGATCCGGGTCGAGCTCGCGTCCCTCTCCCGCGAAGACCTGCACCGGATCCTGACCGAGCCACGCAACGCCCTGCTCTCGCAGCACCAGGCGCTGCTCAAGACCGAGGGGCTGGAGCTCGACTTCGCCCCCGACGCGATCGCCGAGATCGCTCGCTTCGCCGCTGAGGTCAACGACGCCGCCGAGAACATCGGGGCCCGGCGGCTCGCCACCGTGCTCGAACGCCTGCTGGACGAAGTCTCCTTCGAAGGTCCAGCGGAGAGCCCTCGTCAGGTGCACATCGATGCCGAGGAGGTGCGCCGCAAGTTGGCCCCCCTGGTCAAGGACCAGGACCTCAGTCGCTTCATCCTGTGATGCGCCGCCGATTCTCCGCCGTCGCCCTCTGCGGCTGGCTCGCCGTCGGCCTGGCCAGCCCCGGCTGCGGAAAGCGCGGCGACCCGCTGCCCCCCATCGACCGCACCCCCCAGCCGGTGACCGACCTGAGCCTGGCCCAGCGAGGGGACCAGGTGGAGGTCCACTTCGCCGCCCCGCGCGCCACGGTGGAGGGGGACCGCCTGCCGGTGCTCGAGGTGGAGCTGTGGCGGGCCGACACCGACGGCGTCGACGTAGCGCAGTACAAGCGGCTGAAGGTGGCACCCGGTGAGCGGCTCGTGGAGACCGAGCCCCGGCCCGCGCCCGGAACCACGCTTCGCTATGCCGCCCGCGCCCGGGTCGGCCGCGACCTCTCGCCGTACACCCGAGTGGTGGCGCTGAAGGTCCAGGAGCCGCCGGCCATCCCCCAGGACTTCGAGGCGGAGCTGCGTGCCGACGGTGTGATCCTGTCGTGGACACCGCCACCGCTGCCCGAATGGCTGACCGCGCCGGAGCCGGCCGAGGCAGAGGGCCCCGAAGAGGGCGAGGCGGTTGCGCCCGTTCCCCCGACCCCGCCGACCCCGTCGCCAGCGGCCGAGCCGACCACACCCGCGGCGACTCCGGATCAGGCGGGACTGGCAACGGCCCCGATCAGCCCCGCCTCGGTCGCCAGCGAAGGGGGGGAGCCGCCGGCCGAGAAGGGCCCGGAGGGCGAGGAGCCGGCACTGGAGGCGGGCCCGAAGAAACCCGCTGCCGCGGCCAAGCCGACCCCCGAGCCGTTCCGCGGCGGCGTCAACGTCTATCGACGCTCAGGATTCGCGGGCTACTCTCAGCCGCTCAACCCGACACCGATCGCCATCGACAAGTACCTCGACGCCGATCCGCCGATGAACGCCGAGACCTGCTACGTCCTGCGCACCATCGTCTCCACTGACCCGACCGTGGAGAGCGCGGCTTCCAAGGAGCTGTGCCTCCAGGTACGCGACATCGTGGCTCCGGCGGCCCCGATCGGTGTTGCCGTGAGGATCGCCGAGGACCGTCTCGAGATCACCTGGAGCGCCTCCGGGGAGGCGGACCTGGCGTTGTACCGGGTCTATTGCAGCGAGGGTGAGGGTCCCGCGGTACCGGTTGCCGACGTTCCCGGTGGGACGACCGTGCTCTACGAGAGCCTACCGGCCGAATCGGGAGCCCTCGTCTACACCGTGACCGCCATCGACACGGCCGGCAACGAGAGCCCGCCTTCAGCCCCTGCCCCGGTACGACTTCCCTGAGAGGGCTCGGCAAGGGATAGAATTCCCGGGGAGCGCGGGGCCGACCATCAGAACCTGAAGCCAAGGAACCGACCATGAAGATCTTTCTCGACACCGCCAACCTCGACGAGATCCGCGAGGCCGCCTCGCTGGGCGTCGTCGACGGCATCACCACCAACCCGACCCTCCTGGCCAGAGAGAGTGGCGAGCCGGAGAAAATCCTGCTCGAGATCTGCAACACCATCGACGGACCGATATCAGCCGAGGTGATCGCCACCGACGCCGAAGGCATGGTTCGCGAAGGCCGCCGCTGGGCCGGCCTGCACCAGAACATCGTCGTCAAGATCCCCTGCATCGCCGAGGGGCTGAAGGCCACCAAGGTGCTGGCGGCGGACGGCCACCGGGTCAACATGACGCTGGTCTTCTCCGCCTCCCAGGCGCTGCTCTCGGCCAAGGCGGGGGCCCGCTTCGTCTCGCCGTTCGTGGGCCGACTCGACGACATCTCCACCTCGGGGATGGATCTGGTCGCCGACATCGTCCAGATCTTCGACAACTACGACTTCGAGTGCGAGGTGCTGGCGGCCAGCCTGCGCCACCCCCTCCACGTGGTGGAGGCGGCCCGGCTCGGCGCTCACATCGCCACCATGCCCACCAAGGTGTTCCAGGCGCTGCTCAAGCACCCGCTCACCGACAAGGGCCTGGCGCAGTTCCTGGCCGATTGGGAGAAGCTCCAGGCGGAGATCGCTGCGACGAGCCGCTGAGATGCCGATCTACGAGTACATCTGTGACGACTGTCAGGCCGCTTTCGAGAAGCTGGTCCGCAACTTCCGCGAGTCGGTGAGCTGCCCGAGCTGCCACGGCGACAGCGTCGAGAAGCAGCTGTCGACGTTTGCCTGCAAGGGCAGCGAGGGCGGCTTCCGGAGCAGCGTCGCAGGCGGCTGCGGCGCCGGGAGCTGCGCCGGCTGCAGCGGTGGCTGCTGCCATTGAGCCGCGGAGCGGTCCACGGCAGCGACCGCCACCCGAGCCGGGCGCGCCCCCTCGAGGGGCTCGACCTCTTGCGCGACAAGCTCGACCGGGCCCGGCAAGGGGGGGGGGGCGAGCGCCTGGCGCGCCAGCACGCCGAGGGAAAGCTGACCGCCCGTGAGCGGGTGGAGCTTCTCGTCGACGAGGGGAGCTTCGAGGAGCTCGACGCGCTGGTGGAGCACCGCTGCCTCGATTTCGGCATGGCCGAGAAGAAGACCCCAGGGGACGGAGTGGTGTCCGGCTACGGCCGAGTCGACGGCCGGCCAGTCTACGTCTTCGCTCAGGACTTCACCGTGTTCGGCGGCAGCCTCTCGGAGACCAACGCCGGGAAGATCTGCAAGGTGATGGACCTGGCCGTGCGCAACGGCGCTCCCGTCATCGGCCTCAACGACTCGGGAGGGGCCCGCATCCAGGAAGGCGTGGTGTCGCTGGGCGGCTACGCCGACATCTTCCTGCGCAACACCCTGGCCTCCGGCGTGGTCCCGCAGATCTCGGCGATCCTGGGGCCGTGTGCCGGAGGCGCCGTCTACAGCCCCGCCATCACCGATTTCAACGTGATGGTCAAGGACAGCGCCTACATGTTCGTCACCGGTCCTGACGTGCTCCGGACCGTCACCCACGAGGAGGTCACCAAGGAGGAGCTGGGGGGGGCCATGACCCACAACGTCAAGTCGGGGGTCGCCCACTTCGCTGTCGACGACGACCAGGCCGGCCTCGCCCTCATCCGCGAGCTGCTCTCCTACCTCCCGTCGAACAACCTCGACGAGGCACCGGCGCGCGACACCGATGACCCCTCGGACCGCGAGGACCCCTCTCTCGATACCCTCGTCCCCCCCGAGCCCACCAAGCCGTACGACATCAAGCGCCTGATCGAGAGCGTGCTCGACGAGGGGCGGTTCCTGGAGGTGCACGAGCACTACGCCCCCAACATCGTGGTCGGGTTCGGCCGGCTCTCCGGCCGCAGCGTCGGCGTGGTGGCCAACCAGCCGGCGGTGCTGGCCGGGTGCCTGGACATCGATGCCTCCGTGAAGGCCGCGCGCTTCGTGCGCTTCTGCGACGCCTTCAACATCCCCCTGGTGACCTTCGAGGACGTCCCCGGGTTCCTGCCGGGGACCGCCCAGGAGTACGGCGGCATCATCCGGCACGGGGCCAAGCTGCTCTACGCGTTCGCCGAGGCGACGGTGCCCAAGGTGACGGTGATCACCCGCAAGGCCTACGGCGGGGCCTATTGCGTGATGTCGAGCAAGCACATCCGCACCGACGTGAACTTCGCCTACCCCACGGCCGAGATTGCCGTGATGGGTCCCGAGGGCGCGGTGAACATCCTCTACCGACGCGAGCTCCAGCAGGCCGCCGATCCCGAGGCGCTGCGCAGGGAGAAGGTGGCCGAGTTCCGCCGCAAGTTCGCCAACCCCTACGTGGCCGCCGACCGAGGCTTCGTCGACGAGGTGATCGAGCCACGCAAGACCCGGCGCAAGCTGATCGCCGCGCTCTCGATGGCACGCAACAAGCGGGACCGAAACCCACCGAAGAAGCACGGCAACATCCCCCTCTAGGGGACTCCGGCACGCGGGACGAGAGGCTCATGAGCGGCCCACCCTTCCCCAAGATCCTGATCGCCAACCGGGGCGAGATCGCGGTCCGGATCATCCGGGCCTGCCGCGAGCTGGGGGTCCGCTCGGTGGCCGTCTACTCCGACGCCGATCGGGCCGCGCTGCACGTGCAACTGGCCGACGAGGCCCGGCGGCTGGGACCCGCGCCCGCCCCCGAGTCCTACCTCCGCATCGACCGGGTGATCGAGGCGGCCCGGGACGCGGGCGCCGCGGCGATCCATCCGGGCTACGGTTTCCTGGCCGAGAACCCCGAGCTGGCGGCGGCCTGTGAGACGTCCGGGCTGGTCTTCATCGGGCCCGGCAGCGAGGCGATCCGGGTGATGGGCGAGAAGACCTCGGCCCGCCGGCTGGCGGTGGCGGCCGGCGTCCCCGTCGTGCCCGGGACCCTCGACCCCGCCGCCGACGATGTCGAGCTTCTCGCCGAGGCCCGCCGGCTGGGCTACCCCGTGATGCTCAAGGCGGCGGCCGGCGGCGGCGGCAAGGGGATGCGGCTGGTGGCCGGCGAGGCCGAGCTCCGGGCGGCCGCCGCCCGAGCCCGCAGCGAGGCCCGCAGCGCTTTCGGCGACGATCGTCTCTACCTCGAGAAGGCGCTCGTGCGACCGCGCCACGTCGAGATCCAGGTCTTGGCCGATCACCACGGCGCGGTGGTCCACCTCTTCGAACGCGAGTGCTCGATCCAGCGCCGCCACCAGAAGGTCATCGAGGAGAGCCCCTCGCCGTTCGTCACCGAGGAGCTGCGCTCACGCATGGGAGCGCTGGCAGTGGCCCTGGTCCGGCAAGCCGGCTACCGCAACGCGGGCACCCTGGAGTTCCTGGTCGACGCCAACCGCCAACCCTACTTCCTCGAGATGAACACCCGGCTGCAGGTGGAGCATCCGGTGACCGAGCTCGTCACCGGCCTGGACCTGGTGAAGCTCCAGATCCGTATCGCCGCCGGCGAGCCGCTTCCGTTCGAGCAGGCCCAGCTCGCCCAGCGCGGCCACGCCATCGAGTGCCGGGTCTACGCCGAGGATCCAGCCGCCGGCTTCCTGCCGTGTCCCGGGCGGATCGTCGGCCTGCGGGTCCCGGGCGGGCCCGGGATTCGGGACGACAGCGGGGTCTACGAAGGATACGAGGTCCCCGTACATTACGACCCGCTGATCTCGAAGCTCCTGGCCTACGGCGCAAGCCGAGAGGAGGCCCTCCAGCGCATGCGTCGCGCGGTGGCCGAGTACCGCGTGCTCGGGATCCGGACCACGCTGCCATTCTTCACCCGGGTCCTCGGGGATTCCCGTTTCGTGGCCGGCGACTTCGACACCTCCTTCATCGACAATCTGGGCGAGCCGGAGACCCCCGAAAGGGAGGAGGAACCCGCCTGGCCGGTGGCCGTGGCCGCCGCGGCGATCGCCGCCTACCGAGAGCGGGCCCGGTCGCAACTGGCCGGTTCCTCGTCCTCCGGAGTCTCCGCCTGGCGCCGGCGGGGCTGGCGCGAAGCGGTGCGAGGAGGGTGGTGATCTTTCAGGCCACCGTCGATGGCCGGTCGGTGCGGGTGGAGGTCAAGCCCCGCGATGGCGGCTACCTCGTCAGCGTCGACGGCCGACCGCTGCCGATCGACGTCAAGGCGACCGGCCCGAACACGCTGCATCTGCTGGTCGAGGGCCGCGGCTTCGACGTCGGTCTGGCCCGTCAGCCCACCGGCTACCAGGTCGACCTGCCCAGCCGATCCTGGCTGGTTCAGCTGGCCCCGGCCTCCAGCGGCCGGACCCCACCCACGCGCAAGGCCGGCACCAGCCCGCTCCGTGTCACCGCCCCGATGCCGGGCCGGGTGGTGAGGGTGATGGTGACTCCCGGAGAGCGGGTCGCGGCCGGCGCCGGCCTCATCGTCGTCGAGGCGATGAAGATGGAAAACGAGCTGCGGGCCCCTCGAGCCGGGCGCGTCCAACAGCTCGACGTCCAAGAGGGCCAGACGGTGGAGGTCGGGACGCTCCTGGTGGTCCTGGAGTGAGGCCGTGAGCCGGCGCCTTCTCCGGATTCTCACCGTCCTGGCCGTGGTCAGCTTCATCGCCTTCGGGCTGCAGCTCCCGCGGTTGACCGGCTGGCTGATCCGTACCCGGCTGGCGGCGGCGTTCGAGCGCCCCACGCGGCTCTCGGAGGTGCGCTTCGAGCTGGCGCCGCTCCGTGTCGTGGTGCGCGGCCTGGCGGTGGGGGGCTTCACGCCAGAGGCGCCCCCCTTCATCGAGGTGAGGGAGATCACGGCGCGCCCCAGCCTCGGCACCCTGTGGTCGCCCCGGCTGGCGCTCGGGCAGCTCCGACTCGATGGTCTCACGATCCGAATCAACGCCTTTCCAGATGGCGGTGACGACATCCCCAAGCCGCAGGCCAAAGGGGGCGGCGGCAGGCTGGAGGTCGGCCGCCTGATCGTGGCGGACGGCGAGTTCCGGCTGAACCACCGCCGGGTCCCCTTGAACCTCGACCTGCCCGACTTCCGTGGCCAGCTCACCTCCCAGGGTGCGGGGGCCCTCGCGGGCCGGATCACCTTCGGCCCGGGTGGGCTCCGTTTCTCCGACGCGCCCCTGCTGCCGGTGAGCACCGACATCGAGATGCTCCTCTCGGGGGGCGTGGTGACGGTGGAGTCGGCCCACCTCACGGCGGAGGGAACGGATCTTCGGTACGCCGGCCAGGTCCGTATCGCTGCCCGACCGGTCGGCGCTCTCTCGCTGGCCGGCCCGATCAACCTCGATGTCCTCGAGCGCCACGTGATGCGCACCGGGTTCGGGATCAAGGGGGCGGGCCAATACGACGGGACCGTCTACATCGATGGCTCCCGGCTCACGCTCAAGGGTCGCCTGTGGGGGACCGAGGGGGTGTTCGACGGCGCTCCGGTCCCCCGCTACGCCGGCGAGCTGGACTGGGACGGCGAAGGCGTCCACATCCTCGGCCTCGACGTCGACGCGCTGGGAGGCCACGGGGTGATGGACATCGACATCCCTTCCGGCCCGAGGATCGCCACCTGGAGCGGCGAGATCGAGAGCGCCGATGGCGAGGGACTGCTGAAGCTGATCTTCGACATGGGCGCTCCCGGCCTGGCCACGGCGGCCAGCGGCCGCTTCTCCATTCGCTGGCCGAAGGGGCGATTCCGCGCGGGCCTTTCCGGCCAGATGACGGTGGGCCTTGACCCGGTCGACGACGAGCGGACCCCGCTGAGCGGTCACCTCGACTGGCGGGCCGAGGACGGTGCGCAGTTCCTGGAGCCGGCCGACCTGCGGACGCCCACCACCCATGCCTGGCTGCGCGGCACGATCGGCGCCGACAACTCGGCCAAGCTCCTGGTCGAGGCCGAGAGCAGCGATCTGGCGGACAGCGACCGGCTCGGCTGGCAGCTCCGACTCGCCCTCGGCAACCCCGAGGCGCAGAAGGCTGGCATCACTGGCCGTGGGGCCTTCCGTGGGACCTGGGGCGGCACCCTCGCGGAGCCGCTCTACGAGGGGCGCGTCACCGCGTCGGAGGTGGGATACCTGGGCGTGGTCTGGGGAAACGCCGAGTGGGCCGGAAGCGCCGATCCCTACGAGATTCGCTCCCACTCCCTGGTCCTCCGCCGGCCCGACGGCGCCGAGATGTGGATCGACGGGACCACGGAGCTCGGCTTCTACGGTCTCGAGGACGGCCTGGACGTCAAGGTTCGCTACCGCGACTGGCCGGCCAGCGACTTTCTCACCGCCTTCGCCTGGGACCTGGACGTCGAGGCGCCGGTCACCGGCACCGCCACGGTGGCCGGCCGACGGAGCGCACCTCGCGGTCGCGCCGAGCTGGCGAGCGCGGGGGGCAGGTACTACGGGATCCCCTTCGAGGCCTTCTCGGCCGACTCGCGGTATGACGGTGGGCTCACGCGAGGCTCCGGCCGCGCCCGGATCGGGGATGGCGAAGTTCGGTTCTCCGGGATCATCAGCGACGACGGCCATCTGGACGGCGAGGCCACCCTCGATGGGGTGGACGTGGGAAAGGCCTTCCCGGAGCTCCTGCCGAGCTTGCCCTGGGGCGGCGCCCTCACCGGATCGGCGCTGCTGCAGGGGCCCCTCGATCGTCCCCGTCTCACAGGAAGCGTGGGCTCGCCGCGCCTCCACCTGGGTGACGAGGAGCTCGGGGTGCTCAGTGCCCGGGCACAGGGGCTCGGCGGCGGTGCCGTCTCGCTCGCCGCGCGCTGCGACTCGGCGCGGGTCGACCTCGCGCTTTCGGGCCAGATGGAGGCGTTCGCGCCGTACCGGATCGATCTCCGCCTGACGGCCGAACAGACCCATCTCGGGTCCTTCCTACGGGTGGTGCGGCCCCAGCTTCCCGCGGGCGTCGAGGTGGTCTCGACCGGCCGGCTCACGATCGGGGGACCGCTGCTGACGCCGGACGAGCTGACGTTGGACGCCGTCGTGCCCGCGTTGGTGGTGCGGCTACCCGACTACACGGTGGCCAACCGCACGCCGCTGCACCTCTCCGTCGAGCACGGCCGGCTGGAGCTGCACGACCTGCAGCTCGCCGGCGAGGGGACCGACCTCGCCATCGACGGCAGCGCGGCGCTGCTCGAGAACGGCCCGGTGGATCTGGCGATTCGGGGCGCCGCCGACCTCAGGGCGCTTTCCGCCATCACCCGTCGCCTGCGCGGCCAGGGAGATGCCCTGCTGGCGGTGACGGTCGGCGGCACCCGCGACCAGCCCCAGGTCTCGGGCATGCTGCAGCTCGACGGCGCCGGGGTGCGGGCGCGCGGCTTCCCGCACGGCATCGACGACGTGAGGGGGGTGGTGAGCTTCACCGAGCGTGCCGCCCAGTTCAAGGAGATCACCGGCGTCCTGGGAGGCGGCCAGGTGGTCTTCTCCGGGGAAGCCGCCTACGGCCCGGCCGGCCTTTCGACGTTCGAGGTCGAGGCCACCGGCCGTGAGCTCTCGTTCCGCTACCCCGAAGGCCTGCGCAGCCAGCTCGACGCCGACATCCGCTTCTTCGGCGACGCCGACGAGCAATGGGTCACAGGAGAGATCGACGTGCGTCAGGCCACCTGGACCCGCCGCTACGACCTCGCCTCGGAGCTGCTCGCCAGCCACGAGGGGCTGGCCCCAACGGCGGCACTCGAGCCCGGCGTCCGCTACGACATCAAGGTTCGCGCCCCCGGCACCCTCCGGCTCGACAACAACCTGGCCAACCTGCGCGCCCGCGCCGACCTCCGGATCCAGGGTAGCTCCACCCAGCCGGTCATTCTGGGGCGTGCCGAGATCGAGGGGGGCCGGGTCTACTTCCAGGGGAACACCTATATCATCCGGCGCGGCACCATCGACTTCTCGAACCCGGAGCGGATCGACCCGCGCTTCGACATCGAGGCCGAGACTCGGATCCAGTCCTACCGGGTGACGCTGCGGATGAACGGCACCCTCGAGCGGGTCTCGCCGACCCTGACCTCCGACCCACCGCTGTCGGCGGTCCAGATCCTGAGCCTGCTGGCAGGTGCCGACGAGTCGGCGGTGGCCAGCCTGACCCAGGTGCAGGCGGACCAGGCCAACCTGGTAGCCACCGGCGCCGCCACGCTGGCTGCCGGGAGGATCTCCGAGGAGGTGGGTCTCGAGCGGGAGGCCGAACGACTCTTCGGCCTCAATCGGTTCTCGATCGACCCTTCCGTCATCAAAGGGGGGGTCAGCAACCCCAGCGCCCGCCTGACCGTCGGAAAGCGCATCACACCGGACCTGAACGTCCTCTACTCGATCGACCTCCGTGGCCAGGAGGACCAGGTGATCTCCGTCGAGTACAGCCTCTCCGACCGGCTCCTGTTGCTGGTGACCCGTTCCCAGAACCCCTCCGAGCTGGCCTTCGACCTCCGGTTGATCCGGAGCTTCTGATGCTCCCCTGGCTGCTCCTTCCCGTTGCCTCTGCCGCGCTCGCCGCCGTGGGCGAGGGCGGGGCGCCGCTGGTGAGCGAGGTGCGTCTCGAGGCTCCGGCACCGGAGCAGCGGCGCTACGGCCGGTACATCACGCTCCACCCTGGCCAGCCGCTGGGCGGCGAGGCGGTGGCCGACTCGGTCCGGCTGCTCTACGCCACCGGTGCCTTCGCCGACGTGGTGGTCGAGAAGAGCCTGGGCCCGGCCGGACTGGAGCTGGTGTTTCGAACCGTGCCGACCCCCCGGCTGCAGCGGGTCCGTGTGGCGGCGGGCTCTCCTCGGTCGGCCGGTTGGCTGCGCGCGGCCGCAGACCTCCGGCCCCGCGAGCCGCTCTGGCCGTCGCGCCTCGAGCGCGCTGGCCGGGACGCCGCCCTGGCTCTGGCCCGCGAGGGCTACCTGGAGGCGCGGGTGGTGGTCCAGGCGTTGCCGGTCGAGGGTGGCGCCGACGCCCGGTTCGAGGTGGAGGCCGGCCCGCAGGTTCGGGTCCGGAGGGTGAGCCTGGAAGGTATCGGGGCCAGTGAAGCCCCTCTCCTGCAGCACCGGCTCGCCGTCCGACCGGGCGACGTCTTCGACCGTGCCGAGATCGAGAAGGCGCGAGACGCGCTCCGCCGCGACCTGGCGGCCCATGGCCGCTGGTCGGCCTCTGTCCAGGCCGAGGAGGCCTACGATCCCCGTACCGCCTCGGTGGATCTGGTGTTCCGCGTCGACCCCGGTCCTCCCACCCGGGTCGAGCTGCGCGGCGCCGCCGACGGCCACTCGCTGCAGGTCACCCTCTCCGACCTGCTGCGGGACGGTGCCATGGGACGCGACGCCCTGGAGGCCGGGTTGGAGCGGATCGAGACACACCACCAGGAACGGGGCTATCGTGACGTCGAAGCCCACTACAGCATCGACGACAGCGGTCCCGTCCGGGAGGTGCTCTACGACGTGACGCCGGGCCCACGCAGCGTTGTGGCGTCCGTCACCATCGAGGGAGCGGAGCTGCCCACCACCGGGCTTTCGACCCGCCCCGACGAGCCGCTCGTGGACCAACAGCTCGAGCAGGACACGCAGGCCCTGAAGCAGCTCCTCGAGGAGCGCGGGCATGTCTCGGCGCAGGTCGAGGCCGAGACACGGCCCGGCGGCGGCTGGACGCCGGTCGTGTTCCGGGTGTCGCCGGGCCCACGCACGACGGTACGCTCGTTCGAGATCGTGGCCCCCACCGACGATGCCGGGGGCGAGGCGATCGCAGGGCTGCGGATTCGGGTCGGGGCGCCGTATCGGATTCGCGACCTGGCCCTCGATCGGGCGACCGTGGCCGCCCACTACCGCAACGCCGGCTTCCTGAGCGCGCGGGTCGAGCCCCAGGTGCGGCTGAGCGAGGACCAGACCGAGGCCGACGTGGCGCTGGCCGTCGACCCGGGCCCTCGCACCTTCATCGACCAGATCGTGGTCGCCGGCCTCGAGCAAACCCGAGAGCGGGTGATTCGACGCGAGCTGCTCGTCCGGCCGGGAGAGCCGCTCGGCCTGCAACGTGTCCTGGAGAGCCAGCGGCGGCTGGCCGGCCTCGGCATCCTCTCTCAGGTGGATATCAGCGAGGTCGAGACCGGGGACCCAACGCGGCTACACCTGTTGGTCGCCGCCGAAGAGGCTCCCCGACACACCCTGGCCTACGGGCTCGGCTACAGCGAACGGGAGAAGCTCCGGGCCAGCATCGAGCTGACCCGCAACAACCTGAGCGGGCTCAACCGCAGCCTGACCCTGTTCGCCCGGGGCAGCTTCAAGGGGAGCCGGTTCTTCACCACCTATCGAGTCCCCTACTTCTTCGGCCGTCGGCGCGAGCTGTACGTGACCGGCTTCTGGGAGGAGGACGATCGGGACAGCTTCGACTTCAATCGCTACGGTGGGCTCGTTCAGACGCCGATCGGCTTGACGGACACCCTCCGGTTGATCCTTCGGCTTTCCTATCAGGACACCAACACCTTCAACGTGCAGGTCCCCTGCGAGGAGGTGGACCGCCGGCTGTGCGACGCCACCGTCTCGGGGCCTTCGGCCACCATCATCCAGGATTCGCGTGATGACCCGCTCTCGCCCACCGAGGGGCACTTCCTGGGAGCCGACCTGCAGCTCTCGCACAGGGTTCTCGGCGGGGACAGCTTCGTCAAGGGCTTCTTCCAGGGGGCGGTGTACGCCAAAACGCTGCCTCGCCTGATCCTGGCCCTCAACGGTCGGCTGGGGATCGCCCGCGCCCTGGGGCCGATTCGCTCGCTCCGGCTGCCCCTGCCCGAGCGCTTCTTCCTGGGAGGCGACTTCGGCCTGCGCGGCTTCAAGACCGACGCGGTGGATCCCGAAGGCGGCAACGGCCTCCTGTTCGGCGGCGCCGAGCTGCGCTTCGACGCCGGCCGCTCGGTGTCGATCGCCGCCTTCGGCGAGGCCGGCAACCTCTACCCGCTGGCCCGGGACATGAGCCTCGGCGACCTCCGCTACACGGCCGGCGTCGGGCTGCGGTACACGAGCGCCTTCGGCCCGTTGCGTGTGGACTGGGGCTACAAGCTCAACCGCCGCGAGGGCGAGCCGGCCTCGCACTGGCACTTCACGATCGGCCATGCGTTCTAGGGAGCCGTACCAGCGGCGGCGCCGCAGCCCGCGACCGACACGGTTGCGACCGGCCGCCGGGGCGGTCGTGGGCTGCGTGGTCCTCTGCTTCCTGCTGGGCGCCACCGGCGCTCCAGCCGGCGAGGTCATCGAGCGCGTCCTGGCGGCGGTGGACGAGGAGCCCATCCTTCTCACCGAGGTCGAGCTGCTGGCCCAGGTTCGAGGGGTGCTTCTGGACAAGGCGCTCGAGGCCCGAATCGACGAGCAGTTGATGCAGCGGGCGGCCAGTCGCCTGGGGATGGAAGCTCGCGACGACGAGGCCGCCTACCAGAGCCTGCGGGAGCGGGTGCCGGCACTGGCCGGCGACCCGGCGCTGGAGCCGGGTCTGCGTCGGCTCGCCCGACGTCAGGCCGCCATCCTCCACTACATCGACCTCCGACTACGTCCGCTGGTCCGGGTCTCGGCCGAAGAGCTGCAGCACGCCTACGAGCAGAAGTATCCGGGGTCCGACCGACCGCCGCTCGAGTCGGTGGAGGAGGAGCTGCGCGAGCGGCTCTCCGCCCAGCAGCTCGATCAGCGGATCGAGGAGTGGGTGAGCGAGCTCCGGTCGAGCGCCGAGATCCGCTACAACCCATCACCGCCGGCCTCATGAGGGTCGCCCTCTTCGACATCGACGGCACGCTGCTCCACGCCCACGGCGCAGGGCGCCGCGCGCTCTCGCGGGCCCTGGCGGCGGAGACCGGGATCAGCGACCTCGACCGCGGCTACCATTTCGACGGCAAGACCGACCCCCAGATCATCCGTGACCTTCTGCACCGTGCCGGCCGGGCCGCCTCGCCGGAGTGCGTCGCCAGCGTGTGTCGGGGCTACTTGGCGATGCTGGTCGAGGAGCTGCCCAAAGGGCCGGCGCCTGAGGCCCTGCCCGGGGTCTCGCGACTGCTCGATACGCTCGAGCGAGAGGCGGGGATCCTGCTTGGACTGCTGACCGGGAATCTGCAGGACGGGGCGCGCCTCAAGCTGGACGCTGCCGGGATCGGCCACGCTCGCTTCCCGGTCGGGGCCTACGGCTCCGACGCCCTGGACCGCGGCGAGCTCCCCTCCTTTGCGCGGCGGCGAGCAACGGCTCTGCTCGGCCGCGAGGTTCTCGCCTCCGAGCTGGTGATCATCGGGGACACCCCCGCCGACGTTGACTGCGGGCGAGGCGCGGGGGCCACCACCATTGCCGTGGCCACCGGCCGCTTCGATGTGGCCACGCTCACCGCCAGCGGAGCCGACCACGTGCTCTCGAGCCTCGAGGACGAAGGTTCGTTGCTGGCCGCGATCCTCGGCTGAAGCCGCGGCTCAGCCGAGGTCTCTTTCCGCCCTCTGTTCGTAGCGTCCGAGAAACGCGTTCCAGCGGATCCGCAGAAGGTCGGCGAAGGCGAGCGCCCCCCGTAGCGTCGTCACCCGGGTGGCGGCGTCGTTGCGCCAGGTCACCGGCAGCTCGGCGATCCGCAGCCCCCGCTTCCGGGCCACGAACAGGGCCTCGACATCGAAGCAGAAGCCGTCCAGCCGGGTGACCTCGAAGACCCGAGCCGCCTCCTCGGAGAAGAGCTTGAAGCCACACTGGGTGTCGTGGAGGCCGGGGACCACCAGCCAGCGGACCAGCAAGTTGAACAGCCGGCCCAGGGTCTCCCGATAGTGGGACTGGTGGACCTGAATCTGGGCGCCCGGAAGGGCCCGCGAGCCGATCACCACGTCATAGCCCTGGTCCATCTGCAGAAGCAGCCGCTCCAGCTCCTCGATGGGCGTCGAGAGGTCGGCGTCGGTCATCAGGCGGCGATGGCCGGTGGCCCGCAGCATGCCCTGGCGCACCGCGTGACCCTTGCCGCGGTTGTGAGGGCTCCTGGTCACCAGGATGGAGGGGCAGACCTCCTGGGCCCGCTGGACGGTGCGGTCGGTGGAGCCGTCGTCCACCAGCAGGATCTCGTGGGATCCGGGCCATCGGTCCAGGAAGCCGACCAACCGTGCCAAGGTGTCGGGAAGGCGCCGCTCCTCGTTGAAGGCCGGAATCACTACCGAAAGCCCCGGCGCGGTCACAGTAGCTCCTCGAGACGCGGGCGGAGCCCCAGGTGCACGCCGGGCAGTCCCAGCTCCCGGGCCCCCCAGCGCACCTCCTCCGTCAGGTAGCCGAGAAGCGATCCTTCGTCCGCCTGGTCTTCCTCGAGCTGCCGGAGCGTCTCCGCCTGGTGCCGCTTGACCTCCTCGAGGAAGCGCGCGAGCCGGTCCGCCGAGGCCTCGAGGTCATGGTGGCGCCGCACGTGATCGCGGGCCAGGCGCTCGATCCGCTCGCGCAAGGCGGCATCCACGAGCAGCTCGCCGATCAGCGCCTCGAGCTCCAGCTCCTCGGTGGGACCGGGATCCACGGGGACCACGACTCCCGGGGGGAACTCCTCGGCTGCAGGCGTCCCCGCGGTCACAAGCGTGGCCCGCCCCACCCCCAACGACCGCAAGAGCGCCCCCGAGATCTCGCCGTGGCTGGGGAAGCGCAGCCCCAGCACCAGGTCGGCAGCCACCAGATGTCGCCCGAAATCCTCGAGCGAGAGCCGGCCGGTGAGCGTGAAGGCCCCACGGAGACCGGCCTCGTCGACCCAGCGGGAGATCGGCAGGGTTGGCTCGACGGCCCCCGCCACCACCAGGTGCAGCGACGGGAGACGCTGCCGCAGCCGTCCCAGGGCGCGCACCGCCACGTCCAGCCGCTTGCAGGAGTTGGCCAGTCCCGGGGCCGAGACGATGGCGGCGCCTTGGGGGAGCCCGAGCCGCCCGCGCGCCTCGGCCCGCGAGGGCAGCGGGTCGAGGGGTAGCGACACGTGGTGCGGCAGGTGCAGGACCGGTCGGCCGGGCAGCCGCTCGGCGGCCCGCGAGGCGACGTAGCGGGTCAGCCCCACCACGCCCAGGCTGGCTTCCAGAGCGCGGTCGTTGAGCGGAAAGTGGGCCGGCAGCAGGTCTCCGCCCAGGGCCCGCGCTACCTGCCGCCCGACGAAGGTCCCGACCGGGCCATGGGCCCTCCGCATCTCGCGCAGGTAGCGGCCGGTGTCTCCTCGCTCCACGGTCTCGAACAGCACCAGGTGATGCAGGCTCCAGTCGTGGAGCACCACCACGCCGGGCCGGGCCAAGGCGGCCCGGT
Source organism: uncultured Acidobacteriota bacterium (assembly GCA_964574335.1). Taxonomy (GTDB): domain Bacteria; phylum Acidobacteriota; class Vicinamibacteria; order Fen-336; family Fen-336; genus CAZNNH01. The sequence goes on from CAZNNH010000004.1 coordinate 92,331, forward strand.
AGATGAAGGCGTGGGCGGGCGAGTTGCCCAGGTGGTAGACGTGGAGATCGGCAGCATCCGCTGGCACTCCTCCGGCCGGCTCGGAATCGACCAGCCGCACCTCGGCATGGCGGCGCAGGGCGGGGAGCTGCTCGGCCACGTAGTCGGCGATCCCCGAGCCGGACTCGGGGGGCGGGCTCCAGACCCACAGCCTCACCCCAGCGTCTCCGTCAGCCGGTCGATCACACCGTCCCAGTTGATGTCGCGCACCCGCTCGTGGCCGCACTCGCCCAGCTCGCGGAGGCGGGAGGTGGGAAGCCCGAAGAGCCGATCGATCCCCTCGGCGATCGCCTCCGGCGTGGGCTCCGTCACCACGCCGCTTCTTCCGTCTTCGACGAACTCGAGCGGCCCACCGGAATCACGGGTGGTGATTACGGGCTTGCGGGAGAGGAACGCCTCCACCGTCACGTAGCCGTAGTCCTCGTTGAGCGGGGCGTAGTAGGCGGCGCGGCAGCCGGCGTAGAGGCGGATCAGGTCCTCGGCGGAGACGAAGCCGAGCAGCTCGACGCGATCGGCGACCCCCAGCCCCTCCACTTGCTTCCGTAGCTCCGTCTCCAACGGACCCGTGCCGGCGATCTTGAGCTTGGCGCCGCCCCTCACCCGGAGCATGGCGTCGATGGCCAGGTCCAGCCGCTTCAGCCGATCCAGCCGTCCGGCGTAGAACAGGTAGTCCCCGTAGCCGTCGGTGCGGTAGCTCCCGAGGTGATGGGGCGGGGGGTACAGCGCGGTGCCGGCCAGGCCGTTGAAGCGCGCCAGCCGGTCGGCGACGTTCCTCGAGATTGTGAAGATGGACGAGCACTCGCGCAGCGCCGCCGTGTCCATGGTCTGGATGGCCTGGCGCACCTGCTGGTCCTCTGGGCTGTCGGTGAACGAGCAGTAGCGGGTGCCGAAAAGATCGTAGGCCTCGCGGTGCTGGTGGAAGAGCCAGGCCACCTTGTGCGGGTGGCGCACCAGGAAGGTCGGGAACTTGGTCGGGATGACCAGGTCGATGGGCGTTCCGTTGCTCTCGGTGACGTCGAGCAGCCTCCAGGCCAGCGCCTGCCGCACGATCTCCGACACCGGGTACCACTTGAAGGGAACGTTGGCCACGTCCACCCGGAAGCCGCGCCGCTCCAGGTTCTGCCGGAGCTCGGAAACCAGGATCTCGGCACCGCCGACGATGAAGGGCGCCTGGGCGGCGCAGACGAGGACCGTCTTCATCCGGCCTACCGGCCCTCCTCGAGGCGGCGAAGGCGAGCGCGCACTTCAGACAGAGCGAACTCGATCCCCAGCCGCCCGCGCTCGGCCTCCGAGAGCACCAAGTCGATGCGCTTCACCAGGTCGTGAACGTGTGCCACCAGCTCCTCCTGCAAGATCATGTGGCGCTCGTCGCTCTCTCCGAGATGGCGCCCGTAGCCTCCCAGCACGCCGTCGTAGTGAGCGTGCGTCCGGGCCAGCCGGGCGTCGATGTACTCGAGCACGGCGTTGTCGAACTGCACCTGGCGGGAGTTGAAGGCGACCTGTGCCTCGAAGGTC
>CAZNNH010000005.1:0-11482 GCA_964574335.1 uncultured Acidobacteriota bacterium
GGGGAAGGTCTCGAAGCGGGGACGCAACATAAGTGCGTCCGCAACATAGTGCCGGGAGGTCCTGAACCTCTCCGAGCCCGAGGCCTACCTCCGCATCACGGTGGCCCGGGCTTCTCGGAAGCATCCCATGCTCCTGGAGATGCTGGCCGACGGACGGCTCCACCTCACAGGCGCCGGTAAGCTGGCACCCCACCTGACGGTGGAGAACCGTGCCGTTCTGCTCGCCCGCGCCACTCGCCAGTCGAAGCGCCGCATCGAGGAGCTGATCGCCGAGCTGTGCCCCCAGCCGGATGTCCCGGCACGGATTCGCAAGCTGCCCGAGCGGCCGGCAAAGGCGGTCGCCAGCCAACTGCGTCCGGACGCAGTTGGCTGTCATGCGGGCAATACTGATGGTTGTGATCGCTCGGCCCTTGGCACCACGCCGGCGTCGTTGCTGGACACCCACCAGCCGGCGGTTGCGTCGAGTCCGACGCCGGGTGCCCCGGCCCCGCCGCAGCAACCACTAGCAACGTCCATGGCCCCGGCCCCGCCGCAAGTCCCACCGCCCGCGTTCGTCGCCGTTGCTCCGGCGCGGGTCCGGCTGGCACCCACGGCTCTGGCGCGGGTCTCGCCGTTGGCGCCAGGACGCTTCAAGGTCCAGTTCACGGCCTCGGCGGAGCTCCGCGAAAAGCTCGAGCGGCTGCAGGAGCTGATGCGCTCCAGCGGGCCGGCCGGCGACCTGGCGGCGGTCATCGAGGCGGCGGTGACGGAGAAGTGTACGGAACGCCACCGGCTGGAGTTCCACCACGCCGGCAAGGCCTGGGCGCGGGGCGGGGACCACGGCGTGGGCAATATCAGACTCGCGTGCAAGTTACACAACCAGCACCTGGCCGACCTCGAGTACGGCCGAGAGTGGATGGATCACTGCCGGCGGCGGCCGGAACGCGTGCTCAGGCTCCAACCCTTCTGAGGGGTCGCTGGAATCCCAGGGTTTCATGCTGGTATCGCTGGCTGCGCTCAGGGTGGCGGCGTCGGCGGCTGGCAGCCTTCAGGACACGGCATCTCACCGCGAGGCAAGATTGCCGGGCGGACGACCCGGTCGGATGTTCCCACTCGGCGTCGAAGGCCTCCTCCCACCAGTGAGCTCATGGATGCATCTCTTGCCGCCCGGCATTCCCGTAGTCACTTTGGCACCAGGTGTGGGCGGGCCTGGTCCCTCATGCTGGTGCGGGCGTCGTGGGAGGCTCGCCAACGGGAAGGTGCTAGCGGGTGGCAGCCTTTCGGCGTGGCCACCGGTAGCTGGCCAGCCAACCCAGGCCGAAGGTCAGCGCCGACCCGACCAGCGCGTACCACGGCCACGCCAGCGAGGTGCCGAAGGCGATGGCGGTCATGGATGCGAGGCCGAGGACGAGCGCGACCAGGGCCGCCTTCTGGCCGACCCGGGGGGCCAGCATCCCGAGGAAGAACAGGCCCAGCACCGGGCCGGTGGTGAAGCCGGCGATGGCGAGCACGCTGTTGACCACGCTGGTGGACAGCCACTGGCCGGCGATGCCCACCGCGATCTGCACCAGGCCGAAGATCACGGTGAACGCCCGGGTGACCCTGAGCAAGTGGGTTGGCGAGGCCCCCGGGCGGGACGGCGCGTAGAGGTCGTTCACGGCGGCGGTGGCCGAGGAGTTGAGCGAGCTCGAAAGCGTCGACATGGCGGCCGAGAAGACCGCGCCGAGCACCAGGCCGAGGACGCCCACGGGAAGCTCGCCGACGATGAAGCGGGCGAAGACGCGGTCGGCGCGGTCGAAGGGGACCGAGGGCGGGAAGGCGGCGTAGAACGCATGGAGGCCGACGCCGATGATCAAGAACAGGGCGAACTGGGCCAGCACCACCAGGCCGCTCGTCCACAGGGCCCGGCCAGCCGCCCGCAGGTTGCGCGCGCACAGGTAGCGCTGGACCATGAGCTGGTCGGTGCCGTGCGTGCCCAGGGTCAGGAAGAGGCCGCCCAGAAGCCCGGTCCAGAGCAGGAACGGGTCGTGGAGGTTCAGCCGAAGGTCGAAGGCCCGCAGCTTGCCGGAGACCTCGGCGTCCGCCAGGATCTGCGGTATCCCCCCCGGAAGCCGGTCGACGAGCAGCATCAGCGCCACCACCGCGCCGAGGACGTAGACCACGAACTGGATGAGGTCCGTCCACAGCACCGCCTTCATGCCCCCCGCGAACGTGTAGAGCACGGTTGCCGCACCGATCACGATCACCGCCCAGTGCAGGCGAAGGCCCAGCAGCTCCTGCAGCACCAGGGCGGTCAGGAAGAGGCGCAGCCCGTCGGCGAGGCTGCGGGTGACGATGAACAAGAGCGAGGCCGTCTGCTTGGTGGCTCCCCCGAACCACTCTCCGAGCACCTGGTAGGCGGTGAACAGCCGGCCGGCGAAGTAGCGGGGGAGCAGCACCAGGACCACCACCACCCGCCCGAGAAGGTAGCCCAGGGGGAGCTGGATCCAGGTGAGGTCCCGCTCGAAGGCGAAGCCCGGGATGCTCAGGAAGGTCACCGTGCTGGTCTCGGTGGCCACGATCGAGAACATCACCAACCACCACGGCCGGTCGCGTCCGCCGACCATGTAGTCGGAGACGTCGCGCTGCTTTCGCCCCATCCACAGCCCGAACAGGACCACCGAGAGCAGGTAGATGGCGAGGATGGCCGCGTCGACGGCGGAGAGGGCCATGGGGCGGGATTATAGAGGCCGCCCGGAAGCCCCGACAGCTCGGGTATCATGCGCGCCTGCCGTCGGGAACGGGGGAGGAGGGATCGGACATGGGCAACAGGGTGCGCTTCGGGGTCTCATCCGTGGCCTGCCTGCTGATGGGGCTCTTCGGCAGCGCGGCCGGTTCGGCGGCCGACCTCCCGGCAAAGGGCCACTTTCCGGTGCGCGCGTTCGGCGCCACTGGAGATGGGAAGACGCTCGACACCGACGCCATCAACCGCGCCATCGGCGCCGCGGCTGCGGCCGGCGGCGGCGTGGTGGAGCTGTCCGCCGGCGAGTACCTGGCCCACTCGATCCGGCTGCGTAGCCACGTCGTCCTGTACCTGGGGCCCGGCGCCGTGATCGTGGCCGCCGACCCGCCGCCGCCGGGGGCTGCCGGCGGGTACGACGCGGCCGAGCCCAACCCCGCGGAAGCGTTCCAGGACTTCGGCCACTCCCACTGGCACAACAGCCTGATCTGGGGCGAGGACTTGGAAGATGTCGCCATCATCGGCCCGGGCCTCATCTACGGTCGGGGCCTGAGCCGGGGCAACGGCCGCATCTCGCTGCCCGCCAATGCCGTGGCTCCTCGGGAGCCCGGGGCGCCGCTCCCCGACGTCCTGTCCGCCGACGGCCCGTTCACGTTCCCGCCCCGCCCCGACCTGGTCCCCGGTCCGTTCGGCTACCCGAACGCCCGCGACTCGCTGCCGGACGGCGTGGGGAACAAGGCCATCGCCCTCAAGCGCTGCCGCAACGTCACCCTGCGCGACTTCTCGGTGCTGCACGGGGGTCACTTCGCGATCCTGGCCACCGGTGTGGACAACCTGACCCTCGACAACCTGACCATCGACACCAACCGCGACGGGATCGACGTCGACGCCTGCCAGAACGTCCGGATCTCCAACTGCTCGGTCAACTCGCCCTGGGACGACGGCATCTGCCTCAAGTCCTCTCACGCCCTCGGCGAGCCTCGTGTCTCCGAGAACGTGACCATCACCGGCTGTGCCGTGAGCGGGTACGACGAGGGGACCCTCCTGGACGGCACGCGACAGCGAAAGGGGCAGCGCCGCGGCGGGCCGATGGGCCGGATCAAGCTCGGCACCGAGTCGGGCGGTGGGTTCCGCAACATCGCGATCTCGAGCTGCGTCTTCGACCACTCGCGGGGGCTGGCCCTCGAGCAGGTCGACGGCGGCGTCCTCGAGGACGTCGTGGTCACCAACCTCACCCTGCGCGACGTGCCGAACGCACCGATCTTCGTCCGGCTGGGCGCCCGCCAGCGCGGGCCAGACGTCGCCTCAACCGGCGTGGTGCGACGGGTGACCATCGACGGCGTCAACGCCTCGGGCGTGGCGGCGGACCACGGCATCTTCATCGCCGGCGTCCCCGGCCATCCGATCGAGGACCTGGTCTTGTCGAACATCCGAGTGCTGTTCGCGGGCGGAGGTACCGTGGAGCAGGCCGAGCGGGTGGTGCCCGAGATGGAGACGGGCTACCCCGAGCCGGACCTGTTCGGCGTCCTGCCGGCGTGGGGGCTGTTCGCGCGCCACGTGGCCAACCTGAGGGTGCGGGGGATGGAGCTGCGGACCGAGCAGGCCGACCAACGCCCGGCGGCGCTCCTCGAGGACGTTGCCGGCGCCCATCTGTCGGAGGTGACGGTGAGCCTGGCTCCGGATCGCCCCGCTTGGTCGCTGGCCGAGGTCAGCGAGCTCCGCGCGCGAGACGTCACGGGCCTGCCGGAAGGCGACCTCCCGGCTCCCGGCTCGTCGCGCTGAGGCTGCGGGCGCCGACGGCGCCTACTTGATGCAGACCGCCCGGACCTGCGGGAAGTCGGTGTGCCCGGCCACCACCTTCTCGATCCCGTCCTGCAGCAGCGTGCGCATCCCGTCCCTGAGCGCCTGCTGGCGGAGCTGCTCGATGGGATCACGCTTCTGGATCATGCGCTTCATCTCGTCGGTGGCCACCAGCAGCTCGTGAATGCCCATCCGGCCCTTGTAGCCGGTCTCGTTGCACTTCTTGCAGCCCTTGGGCCGGTAGAGCTTGAACTCCGGCGAGTAGGCGATGCCGAGCTTGTCCCAGTACTCGATGCCGTACACCTGCATCAGCTCGGCGAACTCGGTCTGGTCCGGGTTGTAGGGCTCCTTGCACTCCTTGCACAGGGTGCGGACCAGGCGCTGGGCCAGGATCCCGAGCAGGGCGTCGGCGAAGTTGAACGGGTCGATCTCCATGTCCAGAAGACGCGTGATCGTCTCGGGCGCCGAGTTGGTGTGGAGCGTGGACAGCACCAGGTGGCCGGTGAGCGAGGCCTCGACTCCGGTACCGGCGGTCTCGTTGTCGCGCATCTCGCCGACCATGATCACGTCGGGGTCGGCACGCAGGAAGGCGCGCATCGCGATGGCGAAGGTGAAGCCGATCTTGGGGAAGACCTGGACCTGGCGCAGGCCGGCCTGGGTGATCTCGACCGGGTCCTCGGCGGTCCAGATCTTGGTCTCCACGTCGTTGATGTAGCCGAGGCCGGAGTGGAGGGTGGTGGTCTTGCCGGAGCCGGTCGGTCCCACCACCAGGCAGATCCCGTAGGGCTTCTCGAGGATCGCCTTGAACTCGCGGATGTTCCGATCCGAGAAGCCCATCTTCTCCAGCGGCAGCGGCTTGGAGGCGGCCAGGATGCGCATCACGATGTCCTCGTTGCCGCCGGTGGTGGGGATGGTGGCGACGCGGAGCTCCATGGTGCCCATCGGGCCCCGGAAGCGGATCTTGCCGTCCTGCGGCTTGCGCTTCTCGGAGATGTCCAGCTTGGACATGATCTTGAAGCGCTGGACCAGGGCGTTGCGGTGGGGCGCCGGCACCTCCAGGTACTTCTGGCAGTTGCCGTCGACGCGGATCCGGACCTGGGTCGGGGCGTGCTTCCCGTAGGGCTCGATGTGGATGTCGGAGGCCCCCTTGTTGTAGGCGTCGATGATGATCTGGTTGGCCAGCTTGACGATGCCGCTGTCGGTCTCGTCGATCTCGTCCTGCTCGGGCTGGGCGTCCTCGAGCTCGTCCTCCTCGCCGGTGCCGAGCTCCATGATGATCCGCCCCATGTCCTCCTGCTCGACCTGGGCGCCGCCGGCCTCGCCGTAGCTGGCCTTGATGTAGTCGATGACGTCCTGCCGGATGGCAACCAGGAACTCGGCCCGGGGGGCCAGGTTCACCGCCTTGATGGCGTCGAGCCGGGTCAGGTCGTAGGGGTCCTCCACCGCCACGTATAGCGTCCCCTCGCGCTTGGCGATCGGCGCGCACATGTTCTTTTTCAGGAACTCCGGCGTCAGCCGCGCCTGCAGCTCGGGGGGCATGGTGTCACCGGTCGGCTCCCAGAAGCTGCAGTTGTAGAACTGGGCCAGCGCCCGGCCCAGCTCCTCCTTGGGGACCTTGTAGTCCTCGATCAGCACCTTGGCCACGTCGATCTGGTTCACCCGGGCGGTGCTGATGGCGTTCTCGATGTCCTTCTCGGAGACCAGGCCCTTGTCCACCAGCAGGCCGAACTTGGAGGGCTTGTTGGAGCGGGCGGCGCGGTGCTGGTTGTAGAAGGCGATGCCCAGGATCTTGGCCAGCTCCTCGGCGGCGGTAGCGTCCTTCTGGGTGAAGGTGCCGCCGCTGCGCTTGTTGATGAGCTGGAGCACCCCCAGCAGGTACTTCTCGAAGAGGATCGGGGTGGCCAGCACCTGCCCGGTGCGGAAGCCGGAGGCCTTGTCCCAGCGCGAGTCGAACTTGAGGTTGGGGTGGAGCCGGGTCAGCTCGGAGGGGTCGTAGGCGCTGGCGATGTTGACCGTCTTGCGGGAGAGGGCGGTGAAGCCCGCGATCGACCCGAAGGTCTTGGGGACCCGGATCTCCTTGACCTCCTGGCCGGCCTTGAACAGCGAGAAGAGCTCCTGGTTCTTGGTGTCGAGGGCGAAGATCGTCACCCGCTCGGCGTCCACCAGGTCCAGCACCCGGTCCTTGATGTCGACCAGGATGTCCTGGATGCTGGAGGCGGAGTTGATCGTGTTGGCGATGTCGATGAGCCTCTTCCGGTACGAGAGCTCCTTCTGGGTGGAGTCCGCCGTCGCTGTCGCCCACGAGGCCATGGTGATCGCCTCCTCAGATCCGTATCTGTCGGTTCTTGCTCGACGCCACGCCGCCGCGCCGGTCGCCGCCGGCCGGGCGCTTGCTCGACGTCCCTCCGACGAGGGAAAAGCCCAATGTCGCGCGACCCAGGAGTGAGGCTAGTCCCTGATTGCTCATGAGGATACGCGCTGTCACAGGAAGGGTCAAGACAGCCGGTCGGCAGGCGATCGGGCCTGCCCGGGGGCGCCCGGCCAGGGACCGGCGGGGAAGGGCCAGAAGAGGGCGCGCGCGGCCGGGCCGGTCCACGACGGATCCGCAGAGACGGCCCGGACCGACGCCCGGACCAGACGGCTGCCCCGTGGCAGCAGCCAACGTCCCGGCCGAGGCTGCACCACGGGGCCGCAGCCCCGGCAGAGCCCGAGCTCTACCCCAGGCCCGACGGCCTCCTGCAATCGATCGAGGAGCCTCCGCTCGCCGGGCGTGAGCTGCTCGGCGGCGAGGCCGGCCAGCCCGCCGGGCCAGGCCCGCCGCGCCATCCGAGCCAGCCGGGCGGCCACGCGGCGCCCGGCGGCCGCCAGGCGCTCGCGCCGCGTGGTGTCGGTGGGTCGGCTCCCGGGCGGGTGCACGGTGAGAGCGATGGCCCGGGCGAGGGCGGCACGCTCGTGGGCGTTCAGCACCAGCACCGGTCCGGGAACCGGCAGGTGGGCGCGCTCGCGACCGGGGAAGACGGCCGTCAGTCCGTCGCCTCCGGCGGCTGCTGCGAGGTCGCGGATCTGGCGAAGGCTCAGCAGGCGCTCGGCCTGCGGCAGCCCGCCGTCATAGGCCGGGAAGGCCGCCGCGTCGAGGACCCGAGGGGGGAGCGGAGAGCGCCGGCCGGCCCAGCTCAGCAGCAGCAACCGAAGCCGCTGAGCCTCGTCGGAGGTCCGGCGCCCGGCCTGCGGGAACAGGCCCGCCGTCCGCTCGAGGGCCTGCGCCTCGAGAGAGGGGCGGAGCGACGCGAACGCCTCGCGGGCGCCCGCCGGACCGGCGCTGCCAGGGTGCCCGGACATCTCGACGGCCGCCTCGAAGCACGCCAGCCCGGGAAGCGTGACCCGCGAGAGCACCACCCCGTCCCTCAGCAGCCAGACGATGGCCGAGTCGCCGCGCCGGGGTAGGCTCAGCCACCCGCGCAGCGGCGGCTCCAGGGGCGACACGTCCAGCGAGTCCGGTCCGAAGCCGGAGCGGATGTCCCGGCCGCCGAGGAGGACCGGCTGGGGCGCGAAGCGACAGGCCTGCCGCAGCCAGGCGCGGGCGCGGGAGACGTCGAATCGGTTCCCGGACAGGGCGACGCGGACGCCGAGGTGGGGCCGGCCGGGTCCGATCCGGGGAGCGTCTTGCCGTCTTCGGAGCAGTCGCGCCGTCGGCGACTCGATCGTGAGGTCGTCGGTGGCGATCCGGGCCAGGACCAGGAGGTCGGCAGCCGCGCCGGCCTCGAGGTCGAGCAACGCGCGGTGCCTCTGGCTCGGAGGCGCGTCGCGGGTCAGCATCTGCCCCAGCGCCTGAAGCTGCGCCTCGGGCAGGACGGCCCCTTCGCCTTCCAGCTCGAGCCTTCTCGCGTCGAGGGTGAGCCTGATCGCCTGCGCTCCCAGACGAAGCAGGCCCCGCACCAGCTCCGCCGCGAGCTGCCAGGGGCCGTCGAGGGCAGCCCCGGGCACCCGGGTCAGCTCGGCGGCGACATCGATCGTGAGCAAGCCTCTGACGTCGAGCGGGCGGGTGGGGGATGGGCTCCTTGGAGACGGGCCGCTCACCGGGGGAAAACCTCCAGCACCAGGCGGCGGGACAGCGTGGCCAGGCGCGCCGACCGACGAGGCCCGGGGACGTCGAGGCGATCGAGGATCGCCTCGGCGATGTCGAGCCACGGCCCGGGACCGGCGGCGCCGTTCCACGGGGGTTCTTCCGGGACCAGCAGCAGGTGCTCGCCGCCGTGTCGACCGGGGCCGGTGGGAAGCACCAGCGAGATCGGCGCCGATAGGCTGGGCAGGATCCGCGCCCGGATCCGCGGGCCATGGTCCGAGAGCCGGCGGACGATGTCGTCGAGGGGGGGAGAGGCGTGGCTCCGGTCGAGCAGTCGCTGCCAGTGGTCGAGGTCGACGGCGCCCAGGCCGGCGGCGACGGCGGCGCCCTCGGGCCGGGTGGCATCGACGACGAGGGCATGCCGAGCCACGGCCCGGGTCAGCGTGCCGGGATGGCGGGCGCAGTAGAGGCGGTCCTGCGAGGCCTCGGTCCACGCCTGGAGCAGCGAGGCGCGCCCTCCCGCACAGAGCGGCACCAGTGGCCGGTGGAACACCGCGGGCGCCTCACGGAACGCGTCGGGGTGGCGCAGCGCACCCTGCAGCAGCCGGGAGACGTCGGGGCTCGGGTCGAGGACCATCGAACGTCGAGTCCGTCGCAGGGCCAGGAGGAGCAGGAGCGGGACGGCACCGAGCAGCGCCGCCGCCGCCGTGCCCAGGCCGGGTGCCGTTCGCGTGTCGCGAGACGGGACCCGGGGCGGTACAGCAACACGAGGGCGAGCGGTGCCCGAGTCCGCGAGGTGATCCGCGGGCGCGGGCCGGTCTGGCGCCGAGACAGGCGCCCGACCGGGGTCGCCTTCCAGCAGCAGGCTCGCGTCGGCCGAGCGCCAGCGGCCGTCGTCCAGTTGGTACTCGGCCCAGGCGTGGAGCCAGGGTAGGGCTCGGCCGTCTCGTCCGACGTAGCCGACGGCGAGCCGGGCCGGGACCCCGCTCTGTCGCAGCAGCTCCACCAGCACGCCGTTCTGGACGTCGCAGTCTCCGGCCGCGATGGCGAGGGCCCGGGTGAGGAAGCGCTCGCCACGTCGCCGGGCTACAGCGTGTTGCCGGGCGACCGTCGCCTCCTGGGAGCGGGCCACGCGGTTGCGGGTCCACTCGGTGGCGGCCGCGACCCGGTCGGCGATCGGCCAACCCCGGAGGCGGGCCGCCTCTCGAGTCAGCTCCTCCGGCGGGTCTTGGGGGACGGCAAGCGGGGAGGCGAGGCCCTCATGGGCCGGTTGGGTCCGATACTGCAGCCTGCCCCGGTGGCTGCGGGGAAGACGCAGCGATGGCTCGCCCAGGGACGAGAGGAAGAGCGGCACCGGCTGGCCGTCCAGGTGGACGCTTCTGGCATCGACCTGGTGCCCGGTCGGCACCGGGAGCCTCAGCTCCCCCGGCTCGTGGACGGCCAGCAGCGACACCTCGAGGCCGCCGCCGACGGGTTCCGAGAGTGGCGCCGGCCGCAGAGGGCGATTCGAGGCACCCGGCTCGTCGAGGTTGTCGATGGCGAGGGCGCGTAGCAGGGGCGCCGCCGTCGTCGGTCGGTAGGTCAGCTCGACCGGCGCCAGGCTCTCGGCCAGCGGACCGGTATCGGGTCCGGCGTAGAGCCGGCGCAGGTCCCGGTAGAGGGACGGGCCGGGATGTCGCAACGGCGGAGGGGTGCGGGCCGTGGGCCAACGATCCAGGCCGACCCATGCCGAGGCCAGGGCCAGGGCGGCGACGGCCCCCGCCACCAGCGCGGCGCCAGGGCTGACCCGCGCCAGGATGTCCCTCGCCCGTGACCCAAAGCTCGGCGGGGCCGCCTGTCCGAGCTGGCGATCGACCAGCCGGCCCATCTCGAGCTGGGCCAGCCGCACCGCGCGCCGCAGGGGGCGCGAGTCGTGGACGTCGTTGCGGGAGAGCAGGGGCTGGAGCGCACGGTGGTCGAGCAACGCCCGCGGGGCGAGCCCCTCGTCCAGATCGGGGACCGCGGGCCGAGGACGGGTATCGTCAGGCGCCAGCAGGTCGTCGAGGAAGCTCGCCTCGCGTACCAGCAGGCCCTGGGAGTAGACGAGGGCCTGGGGCTGCTCGGCGAGGCCGACCACGCCGCGAAGCGCGCCGCGCCGGAAGCGGGTCCTCGGTGCGGGAAGGTCCAGCGTGCCGTGGGCGCCGCGTCCGTTGAGGGTGATGAGGAGCAGCCTCCCGGGAGCATCGCGCTGCCGCACCTCCCGGCAGTAGTGGCGCAGGGCCCGGTCGAGCCGGGCGAGGAGCTCCGGCTCGTGCCGGTCCGCCTTGAGAACGATCTCGGTGCCGCTCGAAGGCCGCGGACGTGTCGGCAGGGGTCGGGCGCTTTTCAGGCTGCCGTCGAGCTGGACCGCCCATCCGGAGCCATGACGCGGCCAGGAGCGGACCTCCATCGAAGATGGAACGAACCGCAGGACGGACCAGAAGCCGACGCCGAACCGTCCGGCGGCGCCCGGGCGTCGCGACTTGCTGCTGGCGTACAGCGTGAAGAGAAAAAGGCGGGCATGCTCGAACGTCATCCCCTCGCCGTCGTCCCGACACACGATCCGGGTCGCCCGCGGTCCGGCCGAGACCTCGATCTCCACCCCTCGGGCCCCCGCGTCACGGGCGTTCTGGACCAGCTCCCGGACGAAGACCAGGCGGTCCGCTCCGTAGCGTTGGGCCTCGTGGCGGGCCCGCGCGGCGAACCCAGGCTCGGTTGGATCGGGGGCCATGGCGGATCAGGTCCCAGTCTATACGCGGCGCCCGAGGTGAGCTCGGGCGCCGCTATCGAGCGGGGGGCTCCCGCCCCCCGAGCCCCCGGACACGAACCCGCCGCCCGAGGTGAGTTCGGGCGCCGCTATCGAGCGGGGGGCTCCCGCCCCCCGAGCCCCCGGACACGAACCC
>CAZNNH010000005.1:11582-16794 GCA_964574335.1 uncultured Acidobacteriota bacterium
GGGCGCCGCTATCGAGCGGGGGGCTCCCGCCCCCCGAGCCCCCGGACACGAACCCCGGGGACTTCCGACGTCGCTTCTGACCATCCGGCGGAGGGGCCGGGTGAGCCGGCGGGCGCTCAGGAAGGAAGCACGTAAGGCGGGCGCTGCGGCCGTGAGAGCAAGGCGTTGGCGTCGTCGTCGTTGCGGAAGCGCTCCCTGCGGGGGTCCCACACGAGCTTGCGCTTCGCCTTCATGGCGATGTGGTGGAGTAGGCAGGCGCTGCAGGAGCGGTGGGCCACCTCGATCGGCGCGATCGGCTGCCGGCGGGTCCGGATGCAGTCGAGCCAGTTGCCGTGGTGGTCCGCGCTCTCGTAGAGGTGCACCTCCTCCGGCCCGATGACCGAGGCGAGGATGCCCGGATCGCTGGCGGAGAGGGCCTGGACGTCCTTCAGCTTGGCCGCCGGGTCGCTGGCGGTGACGGTGGCGTTGCCCCTGGAGACGAAGATCCAGCCCTCGGTCCCCTCGAAGCGGATGCCGTTCGGGAAGGCGTTGCTCACGGTCATGTGGACGCCGCTCGCGTACGTCGCCTCCGTTCGGAAATCGCCGTGCACGTCCCAGAGGCCCTTGGTGGGGAACTGGGCCGACCCCCACACCTCGATGGGGCCGGTGTGCTCGGTGTCCATCGCCCAGTGGGCGCAGTCGACGTGGTGGGAGCCCCAGCCGGTGATCATCCCGGCCCCGAACTGCTCGCAGCGCAGCCACCCGGGGCGGCCGTAGTCGTGCTGCGGGTGGACCCGCTTCTCCGTGTAGTACACGACCGGCGTGGATCCGAGCCAGCGGTCGTAGTCGAGGTTGTCGGGGACCGGCATCTCCGCTTCCTCGTCGCCCGCCGGGTCGACGGGGAGGCCGATCTCCACCGTGGTCAGCCGGCCGATCCGCCCGTTGCGCACCAGCTCGGCGGCCCGGCGGAACTGCGCCGCCGAGCGCTGCTGGCTGCCCACCTGGACGATCCGTCCGCTGTGGTGCACGGCGTCGCTCAGCGCGCGACCTTCCGCGATCGTCAGCGACGCCGGCTTCTGCAGGTAGACGTCCTTGCCGGCCAGGACGGCGTGAACGGCGATGATGGCGTGCCAGTGGTCGGGGGTGCTGATCAGCACCGCGTCGACGTCGGGGTTGGCCAGCAGCTCGCGGTAGTCGCCGTAGGCGGTGACGCCGTCGTAGGGTTGTCCGTTCTCCTCGGCGTAGTGCCCGTTCACCAGCGCCTGGGCGTCCGCCAGCCTGCGGCGGTCGACGTCGCACACCGCGACCACCCGGGCCTGCTGGTACTTCCACACCCCCGGAAGGTCGTGACTGCGGGAGATGCGGCCGGTGCCGATGGCGCCGATGTTGATCCGGTTGCCGGGCGCGGTCCGGCCCAGGACGGAGGCCGGGACGATGGTGGGGAAGCCGGCGGCCAACGCCGACAGGGCGCCGATCCCGGCCGCGGTCGAGCCGAAGAACTCCCGCCGTGAGACCTGCGAGGTCCGCTGGTTCGTCATCGCTCCGTCCTCCTTGTCACCCGCCTGGAGCGGGGAGCGGCGGCGCTCAGGCCCGGAAGCTCACCGTCTGAGCCGCCTGCTGCGCCTTCAGGATCAGCTCGGTGGCCAGGAAGCAGTGCTCCTGGGACATCGCGGTCTCGGTCCGGTCGAGGATGTCCGACACGAGCTGCGGGCCGAAAGGGAGCTCCTGCTGGCTGCAGTCGACGTAGCGTGTCCCCTTCTGATCGACGAGGAACAGATGGTTGTCACCCGGCCGGCCGGCGATGTCGATGTTCTTGCGGATCTCGATGAAGCCGTCGGTGCCCAGGATGATCAGCCGCCCATCGCCCCAGGAGGCCAGCCCGTCCGGCGTGAACCAGTCGACGCGGATGTAGCCGGTGCCGCCGTCGCCGCGCAGCATCACGTCGCCGAAGTCCTCGAAGCCCGGGTGCTCGGGGTGGCGGAGGTTGCCCACCTGAGCCGCCACCACCTCGCCGCGCTTGGAGCCGGTGAAGAACAGGAACTGGTCGGCCTGGTGCGAGCCGATGTCGCACAAGATGCCGCCGTAGCGCCGCCGATCGAAGAACCAGGGCGGCCGCTGCCCGCCGGCGACGTTGCCCATCCGATGCGGTCCGAGGCCGACGGTCTGGATCACGCGGCCGATCGCCCCTTTCCCGACCAGCTCGCCGGCACGGACGGTGGCCCGGTTCTCGAGGCGCTCGCTGTACAGGATCGAGTAGATACGCCGGGTCTCGGCCTGCACCCGCCGCACCTCGGCGAGCTGCTCGAGGCTGGTGGCGCCCGGCTTGTCGGACAGGTAGTCCTTGCCGTGCTGCATGACCCGGATCCCGAGCGGCGCCCGCTGGTCCGGGATCGCCGCGCTCACCACGAGCTGGATCCCGGCGTCTTCCAGGATCTCGTCCTCGCTGCGCGCCCGTCGCGCCTGGGAATACCGCTTCGCATAGGGGGCGGCCAGCTCGTTCTCGGCGGCGAAGAAGGCGGCGAGCTCGCCGCCCCCGCGGATCACGGCGTCGGTCTGGTGGTAGACATGGCCGTGGTTCAGGCCGATCACGCCGAACCGGATTCGGGGCGGCGAGGCCGGCACCGCCGTGTGGCCGGCGTCGGTCGAAGCCGCTTTCACGCTCGGCACCTGTTCCTGAGCCGAGGCGAGTGCGGGGCGGGCGGAGATGGCCGCCAACCCGGCCACCGTCTTGATGAACTCGCGTCGACCGTCTCTCGTGTGTCCCATACGCGTCTCCCCCCAGTCTCGGAGCCCCGAGCGAGGGGGCGTCCGTGGCGGGCTCAGTCTAGCACTCGGCTCGCGGGGGCGAGGCGTCGCAACGCTTGACCCTCCGCTTCGGCGCGTGCTAGCGTCGCCCTCCCGAGCCCTTCGAAGTGAGGCGCGACCGGTGCCCCCCTCCCTCTCCAACCCGCCCGAGCCTGTGACCCGGCCGACCGGCTGGGCAGTCGCCGCCTCGATACTGGCCATCGCGCTTGTGGTGGGGGCGGAACCCTCTGTCGGTGCCGAGACCGGTCGGGTTGCGGAGGCGATCGAGCGGCTCCGCCACGAGGACGCCGCGGTCAGGACCGAAGCCGCCCGTAGCCTGGCCGATGCCGGTCCAGAGGCGCAGGCCGCCGTTCCGGCCCTGCAGAAGGCATTGCGCGACCGTGACCGCCTGGTCCGTCTGGCGGCGGCCTTCGCCCTGGGCGAGGTGGGCCCGGCGGCCGAGGCAGCGGCGCCCGCGCTGCGGGATGAGCTCGACGCACGGGACCTGCAGCTCAGGGCGGAGGCGGCGATCGCCTTGACGAAGATCCAGCCGGGATCGGCCGAGGCGATGAAGGTGCTCCAGGCCACGCTGCTGGCCCCGGACGTCCAGGTGCGCCGGCGGACCGCGATCGCCCTGGGCGGGATCGGTCCGGCGGCTGCGACGGCCGTGCCGCAGCTACGCAGCGCGCTCAAGGACGCAGACCCGACGGTCCGTGGCCTGGCCGCCTACGCCCTGGGCGGTCAGGGGATCGCAGCGGCGGGGGCGGTCCCCGAGCTACGGGCCGCGCTCGAGGACCCGGACCGGAGCGTTCGAGCCTGGGCCGAGTATGCGCTGGCCGAGATCGAAGGCGCTTCGAGCCCCAAGCGCTCCGAGGCCCCGTCCGTCATCGCCAGGGGGCGCGCCGAGCTGGCGCTGCGCCAGGCGGTCAAGGAGGGGCGAGGGACCACGCGGATCACGGCCGCGCTGGCGCTGGCCGAGGTCCTGCCCGAGGCGACACCGGAGGCGGTTCGGGTGCTCACGGTCGCGTTGCAGACTGGAGACGCGGTGGTGCGGGGCCGTGCCGCCGAGGCGCTGGGCGAGCTGATGCCCGACGCGCGTCCGGCCGTCCCCGAGCTCCAGTCGGCGCTCCAGGACGCGGATTCCGAGGTTCGGCGGCAGGCGGCGCTGGCGCTGGCACGGATCGGCGCCTCGCTGGACAAGACCATCCCGATCCTCCTCTCCGGCTTGGCCGACCCGGATCCGGCAACGCGGCTGTGGGCGGCGCGTGCTCTCGGGGACGTGGGGCCCAGGGCCCGGGAGGCGGTGGGGCCGCTCGGGGAGGCGTTGACCGCCGGTGACCCGGAGCTACGGGTGCTGGCGGCGCGCGCTCTCGGGCGCATCGAGGGCACGCTGCTCGTGGCCTCACCCGTGACGGCGGAGACGGACACCGCTGCGTCGCCGTCCGTCACGGTCGCCGACGTGTCACGCCCCCAGCGTCCTTCACACGACGAGGAAGGCCGGGAATCGGAGGAAGCGGTGGCCCCCTCGGGTCCCGCGCTGGCGGAGACGGCGCCGTCGTCCACTCCTCTCGAGGGCCCCCAGGGCGCGCCCGAGTCGGTGGGGCCTCGGCCGGCTGAGCCCGAGGCGCCGCTGTCCGGTGCGTCCTCCACACAAGGGTCTCCTCCGGTCGACTCGCAGCCCCGAACTGCCATTGCCGACAACCCAGAAGCGGCGGGGAACGGAGAGAGAGCGGCGCCGGGGACGCCTGAGGAGGGACGCGAGGCGCCGGCGCCTTTGGAGGCGACGCCGCTGGCTAGGGAGGGTGAAGAGGAGCCAGCCTCGACGCCGATCCCCATTGAGCATGTCCCAGCTCAGCCCGAGGCAGTGGCTCGCGAGGACGCCAAACCCGCCGAGCCCCCTGCGCCCGAGACGCCGGCAACGGCGCCGGTTCCAGCCACCGAGCCGGCGGCGGTCCCTTCCGGCGAGCCGCAGGCGGCGCGGGCCGGGCAGCCTCCGGCCGCCAGCCTCGAGGAAGCTCCGCCCGCCGACCTGCCGACGCTCCGGAAGTGGCTGAGAAGCGCCGACGGGAGCGAGCGTCGCCAGGCGGCTCGCGGGCTGGGCAAGATGGGACCGGCAGCGGCAGCGGCGGTCCCGGATCTGCTGGGTGCGCTCGAGGACACCGACTCGTTGGTGCGGATGGTGGTGGCGGGGGCCCTGGGCGAGATCGGGTCGGACCAGGCGGCACCCCGGCTGAAGCGGGCGCTGCAGGATCCCGACGACGGCGTCGTGGTGCAGGCCGCGCTGGCCCTGGTCAGGCTGGGTCGCGCTGCCGAAGGGATGCCCGTGCTCGAGAGGCTGAAGGCCAGCGGCGACGAGATGGTGCGCCGGGTCGCCGAGCGGGCCCTGGACGCCAGCCGTCCACAGGAGCCCGTAGCGCCGACGACAGAGCGGCCTGCCGAGGTGCAGGCT
>CAZNNH010000005.1:16894-58082 GCA_964574335.1 uncultured Acidobacteriota bacterium
CCGTCCACAGGAGCCCGTAGCGCCGACGACAGAGCGGCCTGCCGAGGTGCAGGCTACCGAGGTGCAGGCTACCGAGGCGCAGGCTACCGAGGTGCAGGCCACCGAGGAGCAGGCTACCGAGGAGCAGGCCACCGAGGCGCAGGCCACCGAGGCGCGGGCCGCGTCCGCTTCGGCCCAACCGGCCGAGACGCAACCGGCCGAGACGCCAGTTGCGCCCCCCTTGGCTTCGCCGGCGGAGCCACCCTCTTCCGCCGAAGAGGGTGTGTCGGAAGAGGTCGCCTCGCTCAAGTCCACCCTGGCGAGGGGAGACGCGCAGCAGCGGCGCGACGCCGCCATGGCGCTCTCCAAGCTCGGTCCCCCCGCGGTTGGAGCCGTACCCGAGCTGACGCGGGCGCTCCGAGACGCCGAGGGCCTGGTGCGGATGGCGGCGGCTCGAGCCCTCGGGAGCATCGGCCCCGAGGCGCTGCCGTCGGCGAATGCCCTTCGCCGGGAGCTCGGAAGCCCGGACCCGATGCTGGCGGTCGAGGTGGCGCTGGCCCTGGTCCGGATCGAGGGGGCGTCGTCTCGCGCGGTGGCAACGCTCCGCCACTCGCTGGGTGATCGCGGGGCCGCCGTGAGGCGGTCCGCCGCCGTTGCCCTGGCGGCGATCGGACCCGGTGCCCGAGAGGCGATCCCTGAGCTGAGGCGGCTCGAAGAGGACCCCGAGGAAGCGGTGCGGGCGGCGGCGAGGGAGGCCCTGAAGAAGCTTGGCGAGCCCTGAGACGACCTCTTGGCCGCTCGTCGGGCTCGTCGTCCTGAGTCTGTTCGGGTGTGGTGCGCCCGGGACGGGCCCCGAGCCCGGGCGGTTCGATGTCGAAGCGATCCCGGTTCCCCTCGACCCAGAGCACCCAGAACGCGTCCGTATCGGGAGCCTCGAGTTCCGGGGCGGGCTCGAGCTACGGGGCGACGATGCTCGGTTCGGAGGGCTCTCCGGCCTGAGCATCAGCCGTGACGGGCGCTGGTTGGTGGCGGTGACGGACCAGGGGCACTGGGTGAGCCTGGCTCTGCTGCACGACGATCGGGGCTGGCTGGTCGGCGTCGCCGAGGCCCGCCTCGGTCCCCTGGCCGACCTGGCCGGGACTCCGCTTCAGGGCAAGCACCTGCAGGACGCGGAGTCCTTGGCGAGGTTGCCGGGCGGCGACTTCCTGGTGTCCTTCGAGCGCCGACATCGCCTGTGGCGCTACGGGCACGGCTCGGGCCTCAGCAGCGTTCCGGGGGGTGTTCCGGTACCCGCCGAGCTCGACGAGGCTCCGTCCAACGGTGGGCTGGAGGCGGTCACCCCGCTTCCGGACGGTCGGCTGCTGATGCTGGTCGAGGACTGGGAACGAGACGGTCACGGCGTCGGCTGGCTGGGAAGGCCCGGGGCGTGGACGCCGGCGGCCTACCCGTTCACGGGGCGGTATCGACCGTCCGGAGCGGCGTCGCTCGCCTCGGGCGACGTGGTCGTCCTGGAGCGGTTCTACACGCCGGTGTCGGGGCCGTCGTCGCGCCTGGTCAGGATCCCGCTGGAGACGATGGTTCCAGGAGCGGTGCTGCACGGCGAGCTGCTGGCCGAGCTGAGCTCGCCGCTGTCGGTCGACAACTTCGAGGGGGTGGACGCTCGCCTCGCCGAGAGCGGGGAGGAGCTTCTGTACCTGGTCTCGGACGACAACTTCAGCTCGCTGCAGCGGACGCTCTTGCTGCAGTTCGCCCTGTCTCCCGCGCCGGTCCCCTAGCCCCGCCTCAGTCGCCCAGACAGATCCCAAGCTCGCGGGCGGTGAGGATGGTGTCGGAGGTGAGCGGCACCACCTTCATCCGCTTGGTCGCCTTGGCGAGCGGGACGTGGCGGACGGTCGGGGGGTCGAGGGCCACCATCACGCCGGACTGACCTTGGGCGAGGCACCGGACTGCGGCGGCCCCGAAACGCAGCGAGATCAGGCGATCGAAGGTGGTGGGCGTCCCGCCCCGCAGCAGGTGACCGAGCACGACGTGGCGGGTCGACTTGCCGGTGAGGATCTGGAGCTCCTGGGCAACCTTCTCCCCGGCCCCGCCGAGCCGCTCCGCTGCCCCGAGACGCTTCTCGAGCACCGAGTAGCCGCCCCCCTTCGGCAGCGCCCCCTCGGCGACCACCACGATCGCGTACTGCCGTCCCTCGGCGGCGCAGGCGCGGACCTTGTCGGCCACCTTGCTGAGCTGGTACGGGATCTCGGGGATCAGGATGGCGTCGGCCGAGCCCGACACGCCGCTGTTGAGGGCGATCCAGCCGGCGTAGCGACCCATCACCTCGACCACCATCACCCGCCGGTGGGACTCGGCGGTGCTGTGGAGGCGATCGATGCACTCGGTGGCGAACGAGACGGCGGTGTCGAAGCCGAACGTGATGACGGTGCGGTCGAGGTCGTTGTCGATCGTCTTCGGCACGCCCACCACCCGCAGCCCCTTCTTGGCGAAGGCGTTGGCGATCGACAGCGAGCCGTCGCCGCCGATCGCGACCAGGGCGTCGATCTTCTGGCGGCGGAAGGCGCGGAGGATCTCGTCGGAACGGTCCCGCTCCACCATCTCCCCGCTCTTGAGCCGGGTGGGGTACTTGAGCGGGTTGCCGACGTTGGTGGTCCCCAGGATGGTGCCGCCGAGGTGGGTGATGCCCCGGACCCGGTGGGGTGTCAGGTGGACCAGGCCGCCGTCGCGGTACTGCTCGGGCATGAACAGCCCGTTGTAGCCGTCGCGGATGCCGACGACTTCCCAGCCCAGCGAGTGCGCCGACAACGTCACGGCACGGATCACCGCGTTGAGGCCGGGCGCGTCACCGCCGCCGGTGTTGACGGCGATGCGCCGGATCTGACCGCGCCTTCTCGTCGCCTGCTTGGTCATGCCTGGGCCTCCCGTGTCGCCGGGAGGCACCCTCGCGCCCCGGCCACCGAGGGCAGGCTACGCCCCGGTCCCAAAACGGTCAAGGGGAGGGCCGGCTCGGGGACGACATCAGGCCGACCCGAGCCACCAAGCTTCGAGCCGCCTCGAGGTCCAGGAACGCGGGGGTCTCGCTGAGGCAGCTCGCCGCCGCGCAGGCGATGCCGAAGCGGGCCGCCTCCGGCGCTGGCTCGCCGCAGGCGAGGCGCCACAGCAGCCCCGCGGCCAGGGCGTCGCCGGCGCCGATCGGGTTCTCGACCTCGACCGCAGGCGGCGTGAGGTGGAAGCGCCGGCCATCGCGGTGGCCGAGAAGGGCGCCACGGCGCCCCATCGAGACCAGCCCCCACTCGGCTCCCGCCTCGGTCAGGCCTCGGACCGCGGCGTCGGCGTCGGAGGCGGGAACACCGCTCGGCGAGAGGCCGAGGGTCCCGAGGGCCTCCTCGAGGTTGGGCTTGACCAGGAAGGGGCGCTCGCCCAGAGCCTCTCGGAGCGGGGGCCCCTGGACGTCCACCACGGAGCGCAGGCCGTGGCGGTGCGCGGCCGCGACCTGCTCTGCGTAGAAACGGCACGGCACGCCGCGGGGCAGCGACCCCGACAGGCACAGGATCCCGGCCGAGGCCAGCAGGCCCGCCAGGTTTCGGCCGAGCTCGGTGAGCAGGTCGGGGGCCAGCGGTGGGCACTCCTCGACCAGCTCGGTCACCCTTCCGTCGTTCTCGATCAGCGTGGTGCAGGTCCGGGTCTCGGTCCCGTCGCGCGTCCACAGCGTGTGATGACGGATCGAGGCGTGGTCCAGCGCCTCGGCCACGGCACGTCCGGCCGCTCCGCCGAGTACCTGGAGGAGGAGCGGCTCTGCGCCCAGGGCGGTGAGCGCCCGGGCCACGTTGAGCGCCTTGCCCCCGGTGGAGATGCGGGAGCGCCTGGCCCGGTTGACCGCGCCCGAGCGTAGCTCTCCGAGGAAGAGGACCCGCTGCAGCGCGGGCGAAAGGCCCACCACCAGCGTCATGCTCGGGGTGGGGCCTTCCGCTGCAGGTCGAACAGCTCGTCGATCGCCTCCGCCGAGCGGGTCAGGTGGTGCTGGACCTCGTTGAACAGGCGGTCCCGGCCCGGGATGCCGTCGCGGTCGGTGAAGCCTAGGATCCTCGCCGGAGCAGAGAGATGCTCGCGCTCGACGGTCGCGGTGGCGGCCACCGTGACCCGGTAGGCCGAGCGGACGGCCACCAGCAGGTCGTTGGCCGTGTCCAGCCGCTCGTAGATCGAGGACCGGCCCGGGTCGAGTCGGGTCAGCTCCTGGAAAGGACGCTGGCCGGGACTCTCCCAGACTCCCAGTTCCGCCTTGGCCGCGGCCAGCGAGAGGTCGATCTCGCGCAGGCCGCCCTCCGCCTCCTTCAGGTGCAAGACCCCTTCCGGGCAGGGCAGCAGCTCCTGTCGCCGCTCGGTGATCTCGCGTGCCGCCTGACGATGGACCAGGTCGGCCTTGTCGAAGATGTGCGGCTTGAGCACCCGCTCGCGCAGCGCCTGCGTCATGTGCCGGCTGCCGACGATGACCTTGGAGCCGAGTAGCTGACAACGATCGACAAACAGCTCCTGTCGGTCGCCGCAGAGAAGCTCGGCGACCTCATCCAGGGTGGCGGCGAAGCGCCCCAGCCATTCGGCCAGCCGGTACTGGGCGATCACGCCGCGCCGGGCGATCTGGGAGTTCATCACCGCGATCACCCGCTCGTAGAAGAGGCGGTTGGCCGGCTCGTCGTCGTCGATCAGGGCCAGCAGGTCGTAGTCCTCGTCGTAGGGGCGGAAGCGGGCGTTGCCGCCGGAGAGGAGCACGGCGATGCGGTCGCGGGCGGAGGTCCAGCCGCCGGTCTCCTGCTCCACCTGTCGGAAGCAGAAGTCGAAGAGCCGGGAGAGGTAGGTGGTGGTCAGCTCGGCGAAGGCCGTCCGCACCCGGGTGGCGGGCTCGCCGCGAAGCGTGCCCATGGCGATGCGCAGGAACTCGATGTCGTAGAAGTCCCCGAGCAGCCCCTTCTGCGTCTCCGGGCTCGGATGCCGCTCGCTGGCCGCCCGGCGGCCCAGCGCCAGGCGACGCAGCATGGCGTCGTCCGACAGGGCTTGGACGGTCACCGGGTGGCGCTCGGTGACGCGAGCCAGGACCCGCTTGATGTAGCGGCTGCTGCGGCGGTGGACGCGGATGAAGGCCAGCAGGCGGTCACGCGCGGCGGTCATCTCGGGGCTGCCGATCCCGATATCGATGGCGTCCCGGAAACGCTGCAGCCGATCCGGGGTCAGCGCCAGCAGGAAGCGGTTGGCCAGGGCGGGGTAGAAGCGGAAGACCCGCGACAGCGACCGGACCGCCTCGGTCTTGTTCGAGAGGCGGTCGAGGAACGCGTCGACCAGCTCGCCGACCGGGCTCTCGCGGTGGCCCCTGGCGACGTGGCCGGCCAGCAGCGTGACCAGTGTGAAGAACGTGTAGGGGGCGTCGCGTCCCCAGTCGGCGTAGCGCTCGGCCAGCTCCCAGCGTGGCAGGGCCGGGAGGCGGCAGAACCCCTGGGTGAAGGCCTCGAGCCAGGCGGAGCCGTCGGGAGGCGTCAGCGCCTCGATCAGGTCGTCGTAGAAACGCACCCCGCTGAACTGGAGCGTCCCCTGGAACAGCATCTCGCCGAGACGTTCCGCCAGGTCGGAAGGGGGGTGGGCGCGCGGCCAGCCCGAGAAGCGGCTGATCCGGGTCAGGTGGCGCGCGACCTCGTCCATCAACGGGACCGCCGCCTCGTGGGTCCGGAGCACCGCCTCGTGGTAGTGGACCAGCAGGTGGTCGACGGCGTGGACCGGACCCTGGTTCAGGTAGCCCAGGGCCCGGGCCACCCGGGCCAGGTTCTCCCGGGCCACGTCGCCCACCACGTCTATCTTCTCGTCCTGCGAGATCAGGAGCTGGCTGGCCTGCCGGAACGCCTCGAGGAAGGCCCGGCAGCGCTCGAGCCGTATCAAGGGCTCGCGCAGCCCGGGGCGCAGCGTCGCGAGGTCGGTCAGGACCGCCCCCGGTCGGGTGGAGTCGATCCCCTCGATGGTGCGAAACGCAGTGGCCAGGCCCAGGATCAGCCGCAGGCCGTCGTCCTTCGGGTTCACCTCGTCCGAGGGACGGATCCTGAGGATCAGCGCGCGCGTCTCGCCCAGCAGGCCGCGCAGGAAGAGCTCGTGGCGCGAGTTGTCCTCGCCGCGGCGGTAGCTGCACTCGGCGGTCACCTCCTCGCGGAGCCGCAGCAGGTACTCCTGGTCTCCGGCCAGGAGCTCTGCCCCCATCAGCTCGGTGACGACCACGAAGCCGAGGCGGCCGGCGTCGAGGGCGGTACGCAGCTCCGGGACGCTGATGCAGAAGCCGGGGGCGCCGGCGGCGCTGGCCAGGTAGTTGTCGAGCGGGCTCGCGTAGCGCTGGAACTGCGAGGCGAGACGTGCGAAGGAGCGCTCGAGCTCCGGGCGTCCCTCGTCGTTGGCGTCGATCACCGCCGCGTCGAGGTCGTCCTGATGGCCCGGCGTGCCGACGCTCAGAAAGGCGAAGCGCCGCGGTCCGCTCGGCAGCACCACCCGCAGCACCTGCTCGACGTAGGTGGAGATCAGCAGCGAGTAGTCCTCCACCCCCCGCTCCAGAAAGCCGGCCAGGCAGCGGGTGCGGTCGGGTCTCTCCTCGAGGTCCACGGCGAGCTGCTCGAGCATGCTGGCGTTCTGGTGGAGGAGCTGCACCGCGAAGAAGGTCCCGAGCAGGGCCAGGCGCTCTTCCGGATCCGAGGAGGCGGCCGCGATGCGTGCGAAGTCCTCACCCGGGGAGGGCGCGCTGCGATCGAGGTGGATCTGGGAGAGGGAGCTGGCGGCCTCCAGCCGGCAGAGGAGGCGCTCTCCGTGACGCTCGACGGCGCGCAGGTACTTGCGGGCCGGGTTGCCGAGAGGCTCGGCCCTCGTCACCAGTGGCTCGAAGGCGGAGTGCATCAGCCCGCTACTCCTGCCGGTTGTGGGGCGGCGTGGCCCGGCCCAGCGCCGGGCGCCCTGGTCAGCTCACGGAGGCCTCGGCCACCTCGGTGGCGATCTCGAGGCCGAGGCGGTAGGCCTTTCGGTTCAGGTCCTCGGTACCGCGGGGCACTCGCGCCAGGATCGCCTCCTCCACCGCCTCCTCGCTGACCACGCGGGAGAGCCTGACGATCACCCCCAGCGCCACGATATTGGCCACGATCGCCTTGCCGACCTTCTCCCGGGCCAGACGCACGAGGGGCACTGGCACCACCCGCCAGTTCCCCTCCGGGACCCGGGTCACCGCCTCCGAGTCGATGATCAGCCAGCCGCCGGGTCTGAGGTCCCCGATGTACTTGTCGAGGGCCTCCTGGGTGAGGGCGAGCTGGAGGTCGAGGTTCTCGGCCTTGGGGTAGTCGATCTCGCCGTCGGAGATGATCACCTCCGACTTGCTGGCCCCTCCGCGGGCCTCGGGCCCGTACGACTGGCTCTGGGTGGCGTTGCGGTCGTCGTAGATGGCGGCGGCCTCGGCCAGGATCTTGCCCGCCAGGACCAGGCCCTGGCCCCCCTCGCCGCTCAGCCGAAGCTCGTAGCGGAACGTCATCGTGCCCCCCCGGTCGCGTCGTAGGCCGGGCCGCCGATCCGCTCCACCAGGCGTCCGTACTGCTCGGTGTACTCCGGCTTCTCGACGTCCACGAAGACGCCGGTCACGATCGCGTGCTCGAGCTCCTCGGGGGTGAGCGTCTCCGCCTTCGCCTTCGAGACCGAGTGGGTCTTGAGGTAGTTGGTCATCTCCACGCCGTCGCCCGCCTTGTTGCGTCGTCCGTAGGTTGTCGGGCAGGGGGTCATCGCCTCGACCAGCGAGAAGCCCTTCTTCCGAATCGCGCGCTCGATCAACTTGTCGAGGAGCAGCGGCCGGGCCACTGTCTCGCGCGCCACGAAAGAGGCCCCCGCTCCCGCGGCGAGCGCCGCAATGTCGAAGTTCGGCTCCAACGACCCATAAGGCGCCGTCGAGGCCCGGGCGCCGAGCGGGGTGGCGGGGGAGGCCTGGCCCCCGGTCATGCCGTAGATCCAGTTGTTGTAGAGGATGACCGTGATGTCGATGTTCCGCCGGGCGGCGTGGATGAAGTGGTTGCCGCCGATGGCGGTGGCATCCCCGTCTCCGGTCACCACGAGGACGGTCAGGTCCGGCCGGGCCATCTTGACGCCGGTGGCGAAGGTGAGGGCGCGACCGTGGGTGGTGTGGAGGGTGTTGACGTCCACGTAGCCCGCGGTGCGGCTCGAGCAGCCGATCCCCGAGACCATGCAGAGCTGGTCCTGCTGCAAGCCGATCCGGTCACAGGCCCTGAGGATCGCCTTGAGCACGATCCCGTCGCCACATCCTGGGCACCAGATCAGGGGGAACTTCTGGAGGCGCAGGTACTTGTCGTAGTCGGTCATGAGGACACCGCGGCTTCTCTGACCCGCCCGGACCGTTCGATCTGCTCGAGGATCTGGGCCGGGCGGATGGGCAGCCCGTCCACCCGGCCGAGGCGGACCACCCGGCAGGCGCCGGCCGCCGCCCACTCGATCTCATGGGCGAGCTGCCCGAGGTTCAGCTCCGGCACCACGATGGTGGAGACCCGACCCGCCAGCTCGCGGACCTCGGCGTCCGGGAAGGGCCACAGCGTGGTGGGGCGCAGCAGGCCCACCGGGATTCCCTGGGATCGCGCATCCTCGACGGCTCGTCGGGCCGCCCGGGCGACGGAGCCGTAGGCGACCACCAGCAGCTCGGCGTCCTCGCAGTGGGTCCTCACCACCTGCACCACGTCGTCTCGGTGCCGCTCCAGCTTGTCGTTGAGCCGACGGTTGAGCTGGTCGATCTGGGCCGGATCGTTGGTGGGGAAGCCGGTCTCGTCGTGGGCCAGGCCGGTGACGTGGAAGCGGTAGCCGCCGCGGCCGAAGTCGGCCATCGGGGGGACGCCGTCGTTGGTGTGCTCGTAGGGGAGGTAGGTGGCCGGGGGCTTGTCCGGGCGCTTACGGGTCCTGACCTTCACCGACTCGGGCAGGTGCACTTTCTCGTTGACGTGGCCGATGATCTCGTCCAGCAGCAGGATCACCGGAGTGCGGTAGGTCTCGGAGAGGTCGAAGGCGCGAACCGTCAGCTCGAACGTCTCGGCGACCGAGTGCGGCGCCAGGGCCACGATCGGGTGATCGCCGTGGGTGCCCCAGCGGGCCTGCATCACGTCGCCCTGGGCGGGCATGGTGGGAAGGCCGGTGCTGGGGCCGCCCCGCTGGACGTTCACTACCACGCAAGGGATCTCGGCCATGCAGGCGAAGCCGATGTTCTCCTGCTTGAGCGAGAAGCCCGGGCCGCTGGTGGCGGTCATCGACCGTGAGCCGGCCAGGGACGCCCCGATGATCGCGCCCATCGCCGCGATCTCGTCCTCCATCTGCATGAAGACGCCCCCCGTCTTGGGCAGGCGGCGCGCCAGCTCCTCGGCGATCTCCGAGGACGGGGTGATGGGGTAGCCGGCGAAGAACCGCAGCCCGGCGGCGAGGGCGGCCTCGGCGCAGGCCTCGTTGCCCGACATGATGCGCACCGCGGAGTCCTGCCGCGCGGTCATTGGCCCTCCGGTGTGTCGTCCTCGATCCGGATCGCGAAGTCCGGACAGATCGCCTCGCACTGGAGGCATCGGGTACAGCGCTCGGCCTGAACCACGGCCGGCTTGGTCCCGTTCATCTCCAAGACGCCGCGGTTGCAGTACTCGACACACAGGCCACACCCCTTGCACCAGGAGACCTTGATGTCGATCCGGGGCGGAGTCTTGGGCCGGCTCTTCTTGGGCTTTTCGGCGGTAGGTCCGGATGTGGACATGGCGAAATCGAGAAGGAGGCCACTCGGATGTTGTCGACGCCCAAGTCCGTGGCTCCAACAGGACTATAGCATGATGGCTCGTCGTCGGTAGCTGATGCAGATGTATCATGGCGGCGGACGGTCGCCGGGACTAGTATCGGCACACTGGCATCTGTCAGACGACGTTGGGGAGGGTTCCATGGCGAAGACCGAACCGGCCTCGGCCAGTATCTCCCAAGCCACAAGCGTGCTCGAGCAGCATCGTGAGCTGCACCTGGTCCTCGACGAGATCCGGATCTGCCTGGAGCGGATCCGCAACCAGGCGGCCGCCAAATGGCTGGCCACCATCGACTCGTGCCTGAGCCGGCTGCTGCCCCAGCTCGAGGCGCACTTCGACCTCGAGGAGCGCGGTGCCCTCTTCGAGGAGATCGAGGATGCGCTGCCGGACTCGGGCGCCGCCTGTGCCGAGCTCCGAGGTGAGCACCAGCATCTCCTGTCGGAGGTGGCCGGGCTCCGGGAGGGGGTGGAGATGGCGTCCGCTGAGGACGCCATCGAGCCCCTGGCCGGCCGCTGTCGGGGGCTGGTCGCGCTCCTGGGACGGCACGAGGAGCGCGAGAACGAGCTGCTCTTCCGCGCTCTCGGCGACGAGATCGGCGCCCAGGACTGACCCGCCCGGGGAGAGCCGTTAACCGGGGCAAGCTCGTCCGGGGAGCCTCTCGTCGGTCTTCCGTTCCACCCTAACCGTATCGAGTACAAGGAGTTGATCGGCGGCGACGGGCTGTGGCCGGGTTCCCGACCGATCCGGTGGCCCCGTTTTCCCCAGCTCCGGCCTCGGACCGGCCGGGTTCCGCGGGGAGCGCCGGGCCCGATCTTTTCGATTGCGCCGACCTGGCTCGAGGCGTAGCTTTGGTACCGACGGATCGTTAACGCGGTTAACCGGTGTCCCGAGCGGTACGTCGTCTCGGCTCAGGGGGCCCCCGGTACGACGCGGGGGCCGATGGCGTGGTCACCCTCGCCGGTGTGCTTCGCCAGGCCCACATCTTCGCCTCCACCGTCCGGGAGGTGCTGGAGCTGAAGCTCCTCCGGGAGGTCTCGGCGAAACCGCTGACCCTCCACCAGCTTCAGCTTCTGAAGCTGACCGTCCGAGACGGCCCCCATCAGGTCAGCGACGTCGCCCATTTCCTCGGCGTCAGCACCCCCGCCGCGACCAAGAACATCGACAAGCTCGAGGGGCGGGGTCTCGTCGTACGCGAGCGGTCGGGATCGGATCGGAGGGCCACCTTCCTCTCGGCCAGCCCGGCCGGGCGGCGCCTGGTGGAGGAGTACGAGCGGAGGAAGGCGGAGCGGGTCCTGCCGGTGCTCGACCGGTTCCGTCCCGAGGAGCTCCGTCAGCTCACCGGCCTGCTGGAGCGCTTCGCGATCTCATTGCTCGAGCGCGAGCTGCCGGAGGCCGGCTTCTGCGCTCGCTGTTGTGGCTACGCCGAGCTGGGCTGCCCGGTGGACTGGCTGCTCGGCGACTGCGCGTTTCGCAAGCTCAGGGACCAGCGTCGGGCTGGTTCGGCCAGCCGGCAGGGGACCGAAGCGGAGAGCACCACATGAGGTATTGGCGAAAACCGCTGGACCTCGACAAGGTCAGCATCCCTCACGGCGACGTGTACGTCATCACCGACCGCTGCAAGGGGTGCGGCTTCTGTGTCGAGTACTGCCCGAAGGACGTGCTGGAGCTGTCCTCGGAGTTCAACCGCAAGGGCTACCACCCCCCGAGGGTGGTCAAGCACGGCGAGTGCGTCAACTGCAACCTGTGCGAGATGATCTGTCCCGACTTCGCCATCTTCAGCATGCCGTCCGAGAAGCCGCCCGACGCGAGCCAGCCGGGGGCGGCCTGAGGTGCGGGGCGTGGGCCGGGATGGAAGGGAGGTCCGACCTTGAAGGCTGATCCTGCGGGCGTCCTGACGGGCGTCCACTATCTCGATGGCGACTTCGCCTGCGGGGAGGGGGCGATGGCGGCCGGCTGTCGCTTCGTGGCCGGCTACCCGATCACCCCCTCGACCGAGGTGGTGGAGCGCATCGCGCGGCGCTTCCCGATGATGGGCGGGACCTTCATCCAGATGGAGGACGAGCTCGGCAGCATGGCGGCGGTGGTGGGCGCGGCCTGGACCGGGACCAAGTCGATGACGGTCACCAGCGGCCCCGGCTTCAGCCTGATGATGGAGAACATCGGGCTGGCGGCCATGCTGGAGACCCCCTGCGTGATCGTCAACGTGCAGCGCGGTGGCCCCTCCACCGGCCTTCCCACCATGGTCGGGCAGGCCGACATGATGCAGGCGCGCTGGGGCTCGCACGGCGACTACGAGCCGATCGCGCTCTGCCCACGCTCGCCACAGGAGGCCTTCGACTTCACCATCGACGCCTTCAACCTGGCCGAGCAGTACCGGGTCCCGGTGCTCCTGATGATGGACGAGTGCGTGGGCCACATGACCGAGAAGGTGGTGATCCCCAAGGCCGACGAGATCGAGATGGTGCCGCGCCGGCTCACCTCCAAGCCGCCGGGCGAGTACCTGCCGTACGCGGTCAACGGCAACCCGATCCCGGAGTTCGCCCGGGCCGGTGACGGGTACAAGTTCCACACCACCGGGCTGACCCACGACGAGCGCGGCTACCCGGTGATGAGCGCCGAGTGCCAGCAGGTCTCGGTGCGGCGTCTGGTCGACAAGATCCGCGACAACGCCGAGAAGATCGTCCGCTTCGTCGAGACCGACACCGACGGCGCCGAGGTGGTGGTGGTGAGCTACGGGATCACCTCGCGGGTGGCCCGGATGGGGATCGAGATGGCCCGCGCCAAGGGGGTCAAGGTGGGGGTGATGCGGCTGGAGGTGGTCTGGCCCTTCCCAGAGCGGCGTATCCGGGAGCTCTCGACGAAGGTGAAGGCCTTCGTGGTCCCCGAGATCAACTACGGACAGATGGTGCTCGAGGTCGAGCGTTGCGCCGGGGACCGGGCCAAGGCGGTGCTGGTGCCTCACCTCGGCGGCGGGGTCCACGACCCCGAGACGATCTCCGAGGCCATCGTGGGAGCGGCGAGATGAGCACGTCGATCGAAGCACCAAGACCCGAGGTGGACCCGAGCGCCCACCCGATTGCCCCCTACCTGCGGATGGACCGGATGCCTCACATCTGGTGTCCGACCTGCGGCATCGGCACCGTCGTCAAGTGCTTCGCCTCGGCCCTGGAGCAGACCGGGGTCGACCTGAGCAAGGTGTCGATCGTCTCCGGGATCGGCTGCACCGGGCGGGTGGCGGGCTACATGAAGCTGGATGCCTTCCACGCCACCCACGGCCGCGCGATCCCCTTCGCGACCGGCCTCAAGCTGGGGCGCCCCGAGCTGCTGGTGACCGTGTTCTCGGGTGACGGGGACCTCTCCGGTATCGGCGGCAACCACCTGATCCATGCCGCCCGGCGGAACATGGACATCCTCTGCGTGCTGGTCAACAACTTCATCTATGGGATGACCGGAGGCCAGAACGCGCCCACCACGCCGATCACGGCTCGCTCCTCGACCATGCCCTTCGGCAACTACGAGCAGCCGTTCAACCTCCCGCACCTCTTGGCGAGCTGCGGGGCGCCCTACGTGGCGCGCTGGACCTGCCTGCACATCCGGAGGCTCACCAAGTCCTTCGCCGAGGCGCTCGGGCGCAAGGGCTTCCGCTTCATCGAGGTGATCGCTCCGTGCTCGACCCTCTACGCGCGCCTCAACAAGCTGGGGACCGGGCTCAACCTGATGCGCTTCTACCACGACAACGCCGAGATCCGCCACGGCGCCGACACCCGTGAGCTGGGGATCGACTTCCAGGGGCACATCGTCTGCGGCAAGTTCGTCGACGTCGAGAGGCCGACCTTCGGCGAGGCGATGCACGCCCACTACACCAAGACGCTGGGCGACCGCTACCGACCGATGCCGCCCGAGGGGGGGTGGATCCATGAATAGGACCGAGATCCGGGTGACCGGCTACGGCGGACAGGGCGTGGTCCTGTGCGCCTACATCATCGGGCGCGCCACCGCGGTCGACGCCGGACAGCACGCCACCATGATCCAGAGCTTCGGGCCGGAGGCGCGGGGATCGGCCTGCTCGGCGACGCTGGTGCTGTCGGACGAGGAGGTCCTCTACCCCTACATCCGGCGCCCTGACATCTTCGTCGCCATGTCCGCGGAGGGGTACGAGAAGTACCGCGGCGAGCTCAAGCCCAAGGGGATCCTGGTCTACGAGCAGGACCTGGTCGACGCCAAGCCGAAGAAGGGCCAGCCATCCTACGGTGTCCCCTCGACCCGGATCGCGGAAGGGCTGGGTCGCAGCCTGGTGCAGAACATCGTGATGCTGGGCTTCTTCTCGGCAGCCACCCGGCTGGTGCCGGCGGAGCAGATGCGGGCGGCGGTCGAGGCCTCGGTCCCGGCGGGGACCGAGGAGTTGAACCTGAAGGCCTTCGACGCGGGCTTTTCGCATTTCGAGGAGAGCTACGGAGCGGGAAGCTCGCCGGCCGTGGAGAAGGGCGCGACGCTGGAAAGCCCGACGGCGTGAAACGGACCAGGCGGGAGCCCGCTCCCGTGGAGGACAACGTGGACCTCGATGCCTTGAAGGAAGTGCCTGAAGAGCCGACCACGATGGAGGCTCCCGAGCCGGAACCGACCGAGGCGCCTCCGGTGCAGAAGCGCGCCCTGGTGATCGGCGGGGGCATCGCCGGGATCCAGGCGGCCCTGGACCTGGCCAACGCTCGGATACCGGTGACGCTGGTGGAGAAGTCGCCGTCACTGGGAGGACGCATGGCCCAGCTCGACAAGACCTTCCCCACCATGGACTGCTCGATCTGAATTCTGGGCCCCAAGGCCCTGGATGCCGGTCGGCATCCGCTCATCGAGGTCGTCACCTGTGCCGAGGTCGTCGGCTGCGAAGGCGAGCCCGGCGACTTCCGGGTCTTGGTTCGGAAGCAGCCCCGCTACGTCCGCGAGGACCGGTGCGTGGCGTGCGGCCTCTGCGTCGACGTCTGCCCGCAGGTCAGCGGCAACGAGTTCGACGTCGGACTCAAGGCGCGCAAGGCCATCTACCGTCCTTTCCCCCAGTCGGTCCCCGCCACCTACGTGATCGACCGGGAGGCCTGCCTGAACGACCGGATCCTGGTCTGCGACCACTGCTCCTCGGCCTGCGACGTCGACGCCATCGACTTCGACATGTTGCCCGAGGAGCTCGAGCTGCGGGTGGGGTCGGTGATCGTGGCGGTGGGGTTCCAGGAGTTCGACGCCCGCAAGCTGGGCAACTACGGCTACGGCCGGTTCCCGAACGTGATCACCAGCCTCGAGCTGGAGCGGATGCTCAACGCCTCGGGGGTCACCCAGGGGCACGTGATCCGCCCCTCCGACCACCGCACCCCCCGCCGCATCGTGTTCGTCCAGTGCGTGGGCGCCCGTGGCGAGGGCGGCCGACCCTACTGCAGCCGATTCTGCTGCATGAACGCGGTCAAGGACTCGATGCTGCTGCGCCAGCACGAACCGGACATCGAGGAGATCACCGTCCTGTACACGGACATGCGCGCGTTCGGGAAGGGCTTCGACGACTTCGTGAAGCGATCCCTGGAGGAGCAGAGTGCCCGCTACGTCCGGGGGCGGCCGGCCAAGATCGACCGGGTTGCCGAGGGCGACAGCCTCCAGGTGTTCGTGGAGGACACCCTGGCCCACCAGCAGCGCCGGATCTCCGCCGACCTCGTGGTGCTCTCGGTGGCCGCGGCGCCCAACGAGGGCGCCGCCCTGCTGGCCGCGAGTCTCGGCATCGAGACCGACCGCTACGGGTTCATCGCCCGGGAGGACCCGGCCATCTCGGCGGTCGAGACCAGCCGCGAGGGCGTCTTCGTCTGCGGCAGCGCGGTCGGCCCCCAGGTGATCCCGGACTGCGTGGCCCAGGCCTCGGCGGCGGCGGCCCGCGCCCAGGTCTTCCTCACCGGGCAGAGGGTCGAGCGTCAGGAGGTCCGGGTCGAGCCGATGGACGTCTCGGGGCCGCCCCGGGTCGGGGTGCTGGTCTGCCACTGCGGCGTCAACATCGGCGGGGTGCTCGACGTGGAGGCCCTGGCCCGCGAGGCGACCAGCCTGCCCGGGGTGGTGGCGGCCCGCACCCACCTGTTCGCCTGCTCCACGGCGGGGCAGGAGGAGCTGTCCGGCCTGATTCGTGACAACGGTCTCAACCGGGTGGTGGTGGCGGCGTGCACGCCGCGTACCCACGAGCCGGTCTTCCGCGACGGGTGCGCCCAGATCGGCTTCAACCCGTACCTCTTGGAGATGGTCAACATCCGCGACCAGTGCTCGTGGGTCCATGGCCGGGAGCCCGACGCGGCCCAGCAGAAGGCCCGGGCCCTGATCCGGATGGGTGTGGCTCGGGCGCGTCACCTGGAGCCGTTGCAGGCCGGGAAGGCGCCGATGACGCGATCGGCGCTGGTGATCGGAGGAGGGATCGCCGGGATCCAGGTGGCCACCGACCTGGCGGTCCAGGGCTTCCCGGTGACGCTGGTGGAGAAGCAAGGGCACCTGGGCGGGAGGCTGGCAGCTCCCCACATCAAGTACCTGTACCCCAACCTCCGGCCGGCGGCGGAGGTGCTCGAGGAGAAGCTGCAGCGCCTGCACCGGAGCGGGGCCCGGGTCCTGCTCCACACCGAGGTCCAGGACGTCAAGGGCTTCGTG
Source organism: uncultured Acidobacteriota bacterium (assembly GCA_964574335.1). GTDB lineage: Bacteria > Acidobacteriota > Vicinamibacteria > Fen-336 > Fen-336 > CAZNNH01. The sequence continues at coordinate 33,358 of CAZNNH010000005.1, forward strand.
GGCAGCTTCGAGGTCCAGCTCGAAGGGGCCACCTCTGAGAAGCTGCCAGTGGGCGCCATCATCCTGGCCATTGGCGCCGACCTGTACGACCCGACCGGCGAGCACCGCTACGGGGAGCTGCCCAACGTGATCACCAGCGAGCAGCTCGAGCGGACCTTCTGCGAGGACGGCGGCGAGCTGCAGGTGGGTGGGCAGCGACCGAAGGCGGCGTCGTTCATCCTCTGCGTCGGGTCGCGCCAGAGCGAGGGGTGCACCGGCTGCTCCCGCTACTGCTGCCCGACGGCCATCAAGCAGGCGATGCTGCTGGCCCGCCAGGGGATCGACACCACGATCTTCTACCGGGACATCCGGACCGTCTCGAGCGGGGCCGAGGAGATGTACCGGGAGGCCCGGGGGATGGGCGTGCTCTTCGTGCGGGTCCCCCCCGACCGGAAGCCGGAGGTTCTCGGCGCGGAGCGGGCCGAGGCGGTCCGCTGTCACGACGATCTGCTCGGCCGGACCGTGGAGGTGCCGAGCGATCTGGTCGTCCTGAGCGTCGGCATGCGTCCTCGCCAGCCCGACACCCATCGCCTGCACGAGATGCTGAAGGCCAGCGTCGGCCTCGACGGGTTCTTCCTGGAGCGCCACCCGGAGCTGGCCCCGGTCGAGACGGCGGTCGAAGGGGTGCTGGTGGCGGGCACCGCCCAGGGACCCAAGGACATCGTCGACAGCGTGGCCCAGGCCTCGGCGGCCGCGGCCAAGGCCTCGGTGTTCCTGGCCCACGACCAGGTGAGCCTGGATCCGGCGGTGGCCGTGGTCGACGAGGAGCTGTGCCGGGCCTGCGGCGACTGCGTCGAGATCTGCCAGTTCCATGCCCCGGCTCTGGTCGAGACCGACCACGGCTTTGCGGCCAGGATCAACGCCTCGTTGTGCAAGGGGTGTGGCACCTGCGCGAGCTGGTGCCCGTCCGGTGCCATCGCGGCCAGGCACTTCACCAACCGGCAGATCACCGCCCAGATCGATGCCTTCTTCGCCGAGGAGGTGGCGTCATGACGGCCCGTGCCGCGCCCGCCGGCTGGAACCCCCGCCTGGTGGTCTTTGCCTGCAACTGGTGCTCGTACGCCGGGGCCGACACCGCGGGCGTCTCCCGCATCCAGCACCAGCCCCACTTCCGGATGATCCGGGTCATGTGCTCGGGACGGATCCAGCCCGGCTTCGTGCTGCGGGCGTTCGAGAAGGGGGCCGACGGCGTGCTGGTCTCGGGTTGCCACTTCGGCGACTGCCACTACGTCTTCGGCAACGAGCGGGCGGTCGAGCAGTTCGAAAAGACGAAGAACGTCGTCAAGATGCTGGGGATCGGGGAGGGCCGGCTGCGCCTGGAGTGGATCAGCGCGGCGGAGGGGGCCCGTTTCGCCAAGGTGATCGACGAGTTCATCGACGAGCTCCGGGTGCTCGGGCCCAGCCCGTTGAGCCAGGGCGGCCACCCGGACGCCGCCGTCAGCAGGGGGGCCGAAGCCAGTGTCTGAGCTAGCCACGGCGAGGAGCAAGACGCGGGCCTGGGCCTGCTACGACTGCGGGAAGTGCACGGCCACCTGCCCGATCGCCCGGGCCGGCGCCGCCTACAGCCCGAGACGCCACGTCCTGGCCGCCAACACACAGAGCCAGCAGGAGGTGGTGGAGGACGCCGTCTCGCTGTTCGCCTGCCTGACCTGCAGCCTGTGCGACAGCCGTTGTCCGGCGGAGGTCGCGTACACGTCGCTGGTGCAACGGTTGCGCGAGGTGGCGTACCGGGAGGGAGTGGAGCCGGACTGCCCGCACGGCGGGGCGCTGCAGTCGATGATGCGGATGATGGCCAAGGGCGGGGCGCAGCAGGATCGGCTGGGGTGGCTGACCGGCGACCTCCAGACGGCGCCGGAGCAGGGCGAGGTCTTCTACTTCACCGGCTGCACGATGTACTTCGACGCCCTGCTCCCCGAGCTCGAGGCCGACACCCTGGAGGGCACCCGCTCGGCGGTGCGGCTTCTGAACCGTCTCGGGATCACGCCGGTGGTCTCGCCGGACGAGCGGTGCTGCGGCCACGACCTGCTGTGGAACGGCGACCGTGCCGGATTCGAAGCTCTGGCCCGCCTCAACGTCGAGCTGGTGAGGAAGAGCGGGGCCAAGACGCTGGTGGCCTCGTGCGCCGAGTGCGTGCGGACCTGGAGGTTGGACTTCGAGCCGTTCTTCGAGGGGAAGCCGCCGCGGATCCTGCACATCTCCGAGCTGCTTTCGGAGCGCCTTCTCGAGCTGCCCTTGAAGGCCAACGGCGTCCACAAGGTGACCTACCAGGACCCCTGCCGTCTGGGGCGGCATCTGGGGGTGTACGAGGCCCCCCGCAAGGTGCTCGACGGCCTGCCTGGCATCACCCGGCTGGAGATGCCCCGGACCGGGAAGCGGGCCCAGTGCTGCGCGGGAGGGACCTGGTCCCACTGCGACCGGTTCGCCAAGCAGATCCAGGTCGAGCGCCTGGAGGAGGCCAAGGCCACCGGGGCCGAGGTCCTGGTCACGGCGTGCCCGAAGTGCCAGATCCACTTCCGATGCGCGATGAAGGACCCCAGGCTGGGCGAGCGGATCCACATCGAGACCCGGGACATCGCCCAGCTCGTGGAGGGGGCGCTCGGGCAATGACGGGGAGAGAGGACGATAAGTCGCGAGCGCAAGACGCCAGGCCCCGGGACGGGGCCAAACCAGTGGGGAACAACGCCAATGAGTCCTGAGCGAACGAACGGCGAGCTACGGGTGGGGGTGTTCGTCTGCGACTGCGGGCTGAACATCGCCGGCGCGGTGGACTGCGGGGAGGTGACGGAGTACGCGCAGAGCCTTCCGGACGTGGTGTGCGCGATCCGGAACAAGTACACGTGCGCCGATCCGGGCCAGAACGAGATCAAGGACGCCATCCACAAGCACAAGCTGAACCGGGTGGTGGTCGCCTCGTGCACGCCGCGCCAGCACGAGCCCACCTTCCGCCAGTGCGTGCTGGAGGCCGGCCTCAACCCCTACCTGATGGAGATGGCCAACCTCAGGGAGCACTGCTCCTGGGTCCATCCCGGGGACCGGGGAGGCGCCACCTCGAAGGCCAAGGACCTAGTGGCCAGCGCCGTCGCCAAGGCACGCCTGCTGCAGGCGCAGGAGGAGATGCAGGTGCCGGTGACCCGGCGGGCGCTGGTGATCGGGGGCGGGGTGGCCGGGATCGAGGCGGCGCTGGAACTGGCCGAGGCCGGCCATCCGGTGACCCTGGTCGAGAAGCAGGCGTCCATCGGTGGGATCATGGCCCAGCTCGACAAGACCTATCCCACCATGGACTGCTCGATTTGAATCCTCGGCCCTAAGGCCATCGATGCCGGTCGGCATCGGAACATCGAGCTCCTGACCTACTCCGAGGTCGAGGACGTCAGCGGCTACGTCGGCAACTTCTCGGTCAAGATCCGCAAGAAGGCCCGCTACGTCGACCCGACCGTCTGCAATGCCTGTGGGGAGTGCGCCGCGGTCTGCCCGGTGACCCACCCCGACGAGTACCAGATGGGCCTCTCCAGCCGGAAGGCGATCTACATCCCCTTCCCGCAGGCGGTCCCCTGCTCGTACATCCTCGACATGGAGCATTGCCTGGGCAACAACCCGATCGCCTGCGGCAAGTGCGCCGACGTCTGCGAGAAGAAGGCCATCGACTACGACGACCGGGACCAGGTGATCCAGCGCGACGTCGGGGCCATCGTGGTGGCGATCGGGCTCGACGTCTACGACCCCACCGAGATGGACGAGTACGGCTACACCCGCTTCGAGAACGTGATCACCTCGATGGAGTTCGAGCGGCTGATCTGCGCCGGCGGGCCCACCGCCGGCCACTTCGTGCGCCCGAGCGACTCCACGCGGCCCAAGCGAATCGGATTCGTCCAGTGCGTCGGCTCGAGGAACCCGAAGATCGGGCGCCCCTACTGCTCGAACATCTGCTGCATGAACACCGTCAAGGACACCCTGCTTCTGGCCGACCACTACCCGGACGTGGAGAACGTCGTCTACTACCAGGACATCCGCGCCTTCGGGAAGTCGTTCGAGGACATGTTCCAGCGCTCCAAGGAGGCCGGGACCCGCTACGTGCGTGGCCTGCCCGGCGACGTCGAGGAGGACCCGAAGACCGGCAACCTGCTGGTGACCGTGGAGAACACCACCAGCGGCAAGCTGGAGCGCCACCAGCTCGACATGCTGGTCCTTTCGGTGGGGGTCGAGCCCCCCAAGGACCTGGCCAAGATCTCGGGGCTGTTGACGCTCTCCAAGACCTCAGACGGCTTCCTGATGGAGTCGCACCCCAAGCTCAAGCCGGTGGACGCGCCCACCCGAGGCGTCTACTTCGCCGGCTTCTGCGAGTCGCCCAAGGACATCAAGGACTCGGTCTGCCAGGCGGGGGCGGCCGCCTCTCGGGCCGGGGCCCTGCTCGGCGCGGGGAAGATCGAGATCGAGGCGATCACCAGCCGGATCGACGCCGACGCCTGCATGAAGTGTGGGATCTGCGCCTCGGTCTGTCCCTACGGGGCCATCACCTGGAAGAAGGGGGAGGTCGCCAGCGTGGTCGAGGCGGCCTGTGCCGGTTGCGGGGCCTGCGGGGCGAGCTGCAAGTTCGAAGCGATCACCATGCGCCACTTCACGGATGACCAGATCATCTCCCAGGTCCGGGCCATCCTGGCCGACAAGCCCGAGGACAAGGTGATGGCCTTCGCCTGCAACTGGTGCTCGTACGCGGGCGGGGACATGGCCGGGATCTCGAGGATCCAGTACCCGGCCAGCAACCGGGTGGTGCGGACCATGTGCTCGGCACGGGTCTCGGAGGAGATGGTGCTGGAGGCGTTCCGGAGCGGGGCGGCGGTGGTGCTGGTCTCCGGCTGCCACTACGCCGACTGCCACTACATCAACGCCAACCGCCAGACCGTCAAGCGGGTCCAGCACCTCTGGGACACGCTGGAGAAGAAGGGGGTCCGCCCCGAGCGCCTTCAGCTCGAGTGGATCAGCGCCGCCGAGGGGCAGAAGTTCGCCAAGGTCATGCGCCAGATGGAGGAGCTGCGCAAGACGGTGACCCAGGAGGAGATCGCGCACACGGTGGAGGCGCTCAAGCCGAAGCCGAAGAAGCCGGCCAAGGCCAAGCCGAAGGTCGGGGCGGTCTTGGCCCCAGCGGCGCCGTGAGGGCCGAGCGGACGGGGGAACGATGACGGCGAGCATCGAGACGTTCCGTTGCATGATGTGCGGGCACGAGTATCAGGAGCCCGTGGAGAGGGGTGAGGACAAGGAGCGGTCGTGCCCCAAGTGCCGTTCCAACAGCATCCGCCACCTGAAGAAGGCGGCCGGGAAGTGACCGCCCCGGCCGCCGGCGAGGACCGGGTGTGCCGGGTCGACTTCGAGTTCCGGCGCGAGCTGGCCAAGAAGGTGGAGGGGAACCTGGCCAGCTTCTGCTACCAGTGCGGCGCCTGCGTGGGCGACTGCCCGGCGGCCACCTACTCGGACGCCTTCAATCCCCGCGAGCTGATGCTGAAGGTCCTGTATGGGGTGGCCGACGAGCTGCTCACGCCCGACTCGGTGCTGTGGCTGTGCACCAACTGCTACAACTGCCACGAGCGCTGCCCCCAGGAGGTCAAGCCGGTCGAGGTGATCATCTCGCTCAAGAACATGCTGGCCGACCGGGGGATCTATCCGGTGGCGGCGGAGAGGATCATCAAGACCTTCGAGACCACCGGCCGCACCACGCCCGGCGGTCCGGCGGTGGATCGCCAGCGGGCGGCGCTGGGGCTGCCGCCCCTGAAGCCGGTGCCGATGGAGGAGATCCAGCCGCTGTTGCGCCCCGACGAGGTGGGCGGTGGGGTCCCCTCGGTGGTCCAGCCCGTCTCCCAGCCGGAGGCGAAGGCCCCGTCCGGCCAGGGCCGCAAGCGCTTCGCGTTCTTCCCGGGATGCCTGATCCCGGCCCGCCACCCGGCCATGGAGCTGGCGATCCGCAAGACCCTCGACACGCTGGGGGTGGAGGTGGTGGACTTGGAGGGCGCCTCCTGCTGCCCGGACCCCATCTACTTCAAGTCCAAGGACAAGATCTCCTGGCTCTCGGTGGCCGCCCGCAACCTGACCCTGGCCGAAGAGCACGGGCTCGACGTCTTCACCAACTGCTCGGGGTGCACCGCCACCCTCTCGGAGACCCGACACCTGCTGGAGGATCAGGCGCTCCGAGGTCGTGTCAATGGTCGGCTGCAGAGGATCGGCCGGCGCTACCTCGGGAGCGCGCGGGTCCGGCACGTTGCGGCGCTGCTCAGGGACGAGGTCGGCTACGAGGCGATCCGTCGATCGGTGGTGCGGCCGCTGACCGGCCTCAAGGTGGCCATCCACTACGGATGCCACCTGCTCAAGCCCAGCCGGGTGATGCAGGTCGACGACCCGAACCACCCGGAGGTCCTGGAGCGGCTGGTGGAGGCGATCGGAGCCGAGCCGGTCCGACACCGCAACTGGTACCTCTGCTGCGGCAAGGCCTGCCAGGACGAGGATGTCCCCGCCAACATGATGCGCGACCTCCTCGGTGCGGTTCGCGAGGAGCGGGCGGAGCTGCTGTGCCTGATCTGCCCCACCTGTTTCGGGCAGTTCGACCACGGCCAGGCCAAGGTCGCCAAGCGCTTCGAAGAGGACTTCCACACCCCGGCCATCTACTACCTGCAGCTGCTCGCGTTTGCCCAGGGGGTCCCCTACGACCAGCTCGGTCTCGACCGCCAGCGCTTCAAGCCGGACTGCCTGCGACGCTTCGAGACGGGCCCCGCCCCGAGCCCGGATAGGGATCCGGCCGTGCAATCCGGCCGGGTTTGATCCAGAATCAGGCCAGCGAAACGCACCAGCCGGTATCTCGGGAGGGCAGAAGATGAAGGATCCTTGTCGTCTCCGTTGGCCTGTCGTGACGCTCTCGCTGCTGGCGCTTCTGGCGCTACCCGCCGATTCCGCCCTGGCCTCGGGCTTCCAGCTCGTGGAGCAGAGCGGCAGCGGTCTCGGCAACGCCTTCGCAGGCCAGGCCGCGGGCGTCAAGGACGCGAGCGCGGTCTTCTTCAATCCGGCGGCCCTGACCAAGCTCGAAGGGGGACAGGTGGTGCTCGGGGGCAACGCCATCGGCATCTCCACCAAGTTCACGGACCAGGGCTCGACCGCACCCTACATCCCGGGTCTGCTGGCGTTCCCGGTGAGCGCAGGCGGGGATGGCGGTGACGCCGGGGGATGGACGCCGGTGCCGAACGCCTACTTCGCCTGGCAGCCGTCGCAGCGGGTGTGGGTGGGGCTCGGCGTCGACGTGCCGTTCGGCCTCAAGACCGAGTGGGAGAGCGGATGGGTGGGCCGCTTCCACGCCATCAAGTCCGACGTGAAGACCATCAACATCAACCCGACCGTGGCCGTGAAGGTCAGCGACCGGCTGTCGTTGGGCTTCGGCGCCGACTACCAGCGGCTGAGCGCGACGCTCAGCCAGGCGGTGCCGTACGGCGGGCTCTCGTTCGTGGGCGCCGCCGCCGCCGCGGGACCGGCGGCCGCGGCGGGCATCGCCGCGCAGCTCGGCCCGGAAGGACTCTCCCGGGAAGGTGCGGTGAGCATCGAAGGCGAGCACTGGGCCTGGGGCTTCAACGGCGGCGTCTTCGTGGACCTGGAGTCGGTGCAGCTCGGCGTCAGCTACCGCTCGAAGATCAAGCACGAGCTGTCGGGCGACGCCAGCTTCGGCAACGCGCCGTCCTTTGCCGAGGCGGGCCCTCTCGGAGGGCTGGGCATGGCGCTGAACGCCCGATTCGCCGACGGCCCGGTGACCACCACCATCGAGCTCCCCGACACGCTGTCGGTGGCGGCCTCCTACGAAGGTGAGCGGGTGCAGCTGCTGGCCGACTGGACCTGGACCGGCTGGAGCACGTTGCAGGACCTGACCATCCTTCGGGAGGGTGGCGACGAGCTGAGCTCGGTTCCCCTGATCTTCCAGGACACCTGGCGGGTCGGCGTGGGCGCCAACATCGACCTGAACGACAAGTGGATGCTGCGTCTCGGCTCGGCCTACGACAAGGCGCCGGTGCAGGACGAGTTCCGCACCCCGCGGCTGCCGGACCAGGACCGGGTGTGGGCCGCTGGCGGCGTCCAGTGGAAGATCACCGAGAAGAGCGCCCTCGACCTGGGCTACGCGCACCTGTTCATCAAGGACGCGTCCAGTGACCTGGCCAACCAGGCAGACGCCGGTGCCCCGCCCAAGGGTGACCTGGTGGGGACGTACAACGCGAACGTGAACATCGTCAGCCTGCAGCTGAGCTTCGGTTTCTAGACGGCGGGGTTCGGGTCCGGGGGATCGGGGGGCGGGAGCCCCCGGATTGATAGCGGCGACCGAGCTCACTTCGGGCCCCTCGGGGGCACCATGGGGCATTTCGTAGGTATCGGGTATGATGTCGGGTCCGGTCCCGTCCCCGAGGGGCGGCGCCGTTGGCCTGGCGGGCCGACGGAGCCACCGCAGGGCGCCGCTTCTTCATGGCCACGCTATACCGCTGTCCAATCTGCCACCACGAGGTCTCCGATCCCGACCGGGAGTGCCCGTACTGCCGTAGCCACCAGGTGCTGGCTGGAGCCAACCCGTCGCTGGTGCTGCTCGGCGTGGCCCTGGCGCTTCTGGCGCTGGGGGCCACGGCGGGCCTGCTGACGCGCTCTTTTCGGGAGAGCCGGGCGGCTCGCCGGCTGCTGCACCTGGAGGCGGCGGTGGCCCTCTCGGACTCAGGCGATCACGAGCGGGCGATCGAGGAGTACCGTCGCGCCCTACACTATGGCCGGGAGGACAGGGAGGCTCGGCTCGGCCTGGCTCGGGAGCTCTACGACACCGGGAGCCTGTCCGAGGCCAGGAGCCACCTGATCGACCTGCTCCAGGCGGACCCGACCCACGCCGAGGTCAACTACCTGCTGGCCAAGATCGCCTCGGCTGAGGGGAGGCTGGACCAGGCGGTGGCGTACTACCGGACCGCCATCCACGGCCGCTGGCCCGAGGGGCTGAAGGTCAGCCCGCTGCAGGTCCGGTTCGAGCTGGTCCGGGTTCTCGAGACCAAGGGTGATCAGCTTCAAGAGGTCTCTGAGCTGCTCGAGCTGCTCAAGGAGGCGCCCGAGGATCCGTCGGTGCGGTGGCGGATCGGACGCCTCTTGCTGGAGGCAGGCGCTCCCGAGAAGGCGGCCGCGACCTTCCAGGCCCTGGTCGAGTCGGGCCATGGCAGCCCGCGGGCCCACGAGGGGCTGGGCGAGGCCGAGTTCTCGCTGGGCCACTATCTCTCGGCGCGGACCGCATTCGGGCGGAGCCTGTCTCTCGATCCCCGGAACAGCCGGGCCCTCGACTGGCTGCGGTTGACCAACCGGGTGGTGGAGCTGGATCCCACCTATCGAAAGGGTGGGACCCGAGAGCGCCGGCGCCGGTCCGAGGAGCTGCTGGACCGGGCCCGCCGCGAGCTCGAGCGCTGCGTGGACCTGCCCGAGGGTGCGGTGGGTCCGAAGGCGCCCTTGCCGGCCTCGGCGCAGAAGCTGGTGGATTCGGCGCTCGAGACGAAGGCTCGGCGGGTAGAGGCGGGCCGGAGCGAGGACTACGTGGAGGCGGACGTGTCGCTGGCCCAGGATCTCTGGCAGGCTCGGCTCCGGACCTGCCCCGAGATCCCTATCGCCGACGAGCCGCTCCGCCACGTCCTGGAGAAGCTGGCGCAATGAGGGTGTCACCACCGCTTCGGTCGGCGTTCGTCGGTCTCGGCCGGCTGGGCGAGCGTGTCCGTCACGGCCCGGGCATGACCGCCGGACAGCGGTTGCTGCTGCTCTCGATCCTGATCGGCATCTTCGCGGGGCTCTTGGTCGTCTGCTTCCACGTGGCCATCGAGCTGCTGAGCTGGAACACCGTGGGCGCCCTGGGAGAGCACCGAACCCTCTGGGCGCTGCTCTGGCCGTCGCTGGGGGCGGGCGTCTCCTTCGCGCTGGTGACTCTGTTCTTCCCGGCTGCCAGAGGCAGCGGCGTCAACAACACCAAGGCCGCCCTCTACGTCTCGGACGGGTACCTACCCGCGCGCAGCGTGCCGGGGAAGTTCCTGGCCTGCACGCTGTCGATCGGCACCGGCAATCCGATGGGGCCGGAGGATCCAGCCCTACAGATGGGAGCCGGGATCGCCTCTCTCTTGGGGAGGCTGTTCCATCTCCCTCGCAGCAGCATGAAGATGGTGGCACCTACCGGGGCGGCGGCGGGCATCGCCGCCGCCTTCAACACGCCGATCACCGGGGTGCTGTTCGTGATGGAGGAGGTGGTCGCCTCCTGGAGCGCCGGGGTGCTGGGCTCGATCGTGCTCTCGGCGGTCTCGGCGGTGGTGGTGACGCGCTTCTTCCTCGGTGACGCTCACCTCTTCCAGGTGCCGGCGTTCCGGCTCACCCATCCGAGCGAGCTGATCATCTATGCGCTCACCGGGGTGGTCGGGGGCTTCCTCTCCGCCTGGTTCATCCGCCACGTCACCGCTGCCCGGGCGCGGCTGGTCGCGCTGGGGCCGGCGACGCGCTTCGTGCTGCCGGTGGCGGCGGGCCTGCTGGTCGGCCTGGTGGGACTGTGGGCGCCCGAGGTGCTGGGTAGCGGCTACGGGGTGATCGACGACGCCCTGCACGACGGCTTTGCCTGGAAGCTGCTGCTCCTCTTCGCGCTGCTCAAGATGCTCATCACGTCGTTCTCGTTCTGCGTCGGCACCCCCGGCGGGATGTTCGCTCCGGCCCTCTTCATCGGCGCCATGCTCGGCGGAGGCATCGGCGGGCTGGCCCACCTCTACTGGCCGTTGCCCACCAGCTCGGCCAGCGCCTACGTCCTGGTGGGCATCGGGACCTTCTTCGCCGGGGTGTTCCGGGCCCCGATGACGTCCATCTTCATGGTGTTCGAGGTGAGCGGAAGCTACGCGATCATCGTGCCGGTGATGATCGCCAACACCATCGCCTACCTGGTCTCGCGCCGCACCCAGCACGACTCGCTGTTTCACATCGTGGCCCGCCAGGATGGGCTGGACCTCCCTTCGGTGGATGAGCAGCGGGAGGCGCCGCTGCTCTGTGTGGAGGACGCCATGTACCCGGAGCCGCGCCGCCTCCTCTACCAGGGGCTCACGGTGGCGAAGGCGCTCGAGGAGCTACGTCGTCGGGGCGACGAGCTGGGGCTGGTGGCGTCGGCGCCGGGGCAGTGGGTGGCGGTGGAGCGCTCCGGGCTCGAAAGCGACGCCGGGCAGAGAGCCGAGGGCCAGACGCTGCTCCAGCACGTGCGGGGCCCCGTGGTTCCCAGCATCTACCCGGACATGACCCTCGATGCCGCGATGAGGCTCCTGAGCCCGGCGGAGATCGTGGCGGTGACCAGCCGCGTCAACCCGAGGTGGTTGCTCGGAACCTTGACGGTGAAGGATGTCCTGAGCGGCTATGGGATCGGAACTGGGGCCGGGGCCGGCGGACCGTCGACGCCGCCTGAGCCAAGATGAGCCCCCAGCCTCGCCCTCACTGAGGGGACGAAGCCGGGATCGGCGGCACCGCCACACCCAGCGCCGCGCGGACCGTGTCGCGGGCCACGATCAGCTCCTGGTTGGGGGAGATCAGGACCGAGCCTTCCGGAACTCCATGGTCCAGGTCTAGGAGCCTTCTGGGGCAGCCGCGACCGGCCTCCCCTCGGCTGGCTCCGTGGCGGCCGTCGCCTTCGCGGCCGGCGAGGACTTCGACTCCAGGGCCGCCAGGATCTCTCGTAGCTTGCCCTGGACGAGGCGCACGTTGCGCGGTCCCATCCTCAGCAGCTGCTTCTCGGCGGCAGAGAGGCCCTCCAGCTTGGGATCGGCGAAGCGGTAGGTGAGCACCGCCGGGACCAGGGCCACCTCGCCCTCGAGGACCGGGACCGCGAGCATTCGAGCGGCGGCGCGCTCGAAGGTCTCCCGGAAGCGACCGCCCGGGTAGCCGAGCTCGCGGTAGGCGGCGACCAGCAACGGCTCGACCTGGACGAAGAGCCGTGCTGCAGCCGCAGCATCGATCGAGGAGACCACCGTGGCCACACCGTCGTAGCGCTCGTAGGATCGGGGGTCGATGACGTAGGCATGGGCCCCCCCGGCCGCCCGGAAGCGGCCGCTCGGGGCCAGGAACGGCAGGTGCCGGGCCGGGGTCTCGCCAGCGGCGACGTTGTCGACGGCGGCCACGAAGCGTCGGGCCAGGTCCTGATTCGCCAACCATGCCGCCAGCTCGGGTCGGGTCGAGAGCTTGCCGGCCAGCTCGCGCAGGAGCTGATCGCTCTGGTCCAGCGGGGGCAGGGCCAGCGGCTCCGGGGTCGGCTCCGGCGTCGGGCTCGCCGAGGGCTGGGCCGGGGCGGTGCTGGCGGTGGGGATGGGGGTCTCGGCGAGCTTCTCGGTGGCTCCCCGTCGCAGCACCAGGAACAGGATCACCGCCGCCAGGACCACGACCACGGCCAGGCCGGCGGCCAGCAAGCCGAAGGGGAACCCCGACTGCGGCTCGTCGGTCGCCTCGTCCGGCGACGGGGAGTCCTCTCCGGGCAGTCCCCCGAGCTCGTACTCGTCCCGGTCGGCTGAGACCAGGTCTTCTTCTTCGTCGCTATCGGTCATGGCCCACCCCTCAACAGGCGCCCGCGTTGGCTCCGCGGCCGGACACGTCCATTCTAGGTCCGGGCTGGCGATTCCAGGGTGCGGCCGGTCAGGTTCTCGAGGCCGCGCAGGGCGGCGTCCCGGGCGGCGTCGATCGCGGCTTCGGATCCGGAGAGGTACAGGCGGCCGAAGGCGCCGAAGAGCGAGGCGTCGATGAGCTTGACTCGCGCCGCCTTGAGCGCCTCGTTGGCGGCGAAGGCCACGTAGCCGGCCGGCTCCGTCTCGAGGATGAACAGCGACTCGCCGGCAATGAGCATGTCCCCGTAGCGCATCCTGTTGATGAGCTGGGCGTGGTAGGGCTCCACCGCCCGGATCACCTGGTCCGAGACGGCTCGCGGCGCCAGGCGCCCCTCCTCCGCGATGCCGAGGTGGGCGAGGATGGCCTGGCCGGCCAGCCGCACCTGTCCCTGGTCGTGGTGGTGGACCTCGAGCATTCCGAAGGCCCGCTCGACCACCATGATTCCCGGCGTCACCTGGGTCTGCTTCAGGGCCACGTCCGTGATGCGGTTGATGATCAGCCCCGGGGCGGTCTCGACGAAGATCGAGGCGACGCCGGCAACCGGCAGGAACCCGCGTGCCGTGGTGCCGATGAAGGCGGCCAGTTGGGGCTGGAGGTTGTCCAGGAAGACGTAGGTCCGCAGCGTCACGGACGGCACGTCGCTCCCCCCGGGCGCGGCCACTAGCGCGCGGCCACGGAGCCCCCGCCGCCGAGGGGGTGGCGCCGCTGCATCTCGCTGAAGACCATCGTGGAGACGTCGCGGATCAGGTTCCCCCGCGCCCGGATCCAGCGGCCGTAGCTCCGAGCCGGGCTCTCCTTCTGGACCAGCCCCACCACGGAGTAGGCGTAGCGTCGGCCGTCCGGTCCCCTGACCTGCAGGATCCCGATGTCCCCGCACAGGTGCCGGGTGCTGCCGGTCTTGTCGAAGACGCGGGTGCCGGCCGGAAACACTCGGGCCGCCCCCGTCACCAGGCGGTCGCGGTTGGGCAGCCCCATCAGCCGCTTGATCTCGCGGCTGCCGGGGAGCTCCTGCTTCCACAGGGCGCGCAGGAAGCGCGTGTAGTCGGCGGCCGAGGCGAGGTTCCGGTAGGTCTTTCCGCCGGCCGGGATGTACTCGACGATCCGCGTGTCCTTGAAGATCTCGCCGTAGTGGCGGCGCAGCAGCTCGTCCACCTCCGCCGGTCCTCCCAGCAGACGCAGCACCCAGTTGGCGGCGTGGTTGTCGCTGTTCTTGATCATGGCCTCGAGGCGCCGCCGGCTCCTGGGCCCGTAGCGGAGCCTTCCCTCCTGGACCCGGTGGAAGAAGGCCAGGGCGAAGGCGGGCTTGACGAGGCTGGCGGCCTGGAGCGGGACATCGCTGTCGATCTCCAGCACCGGCTGGTCGGCGCTGAGGTCGTAGACGCTCCACGACGTCCTCTCGTCGGCATCCAGCCGCCGGCCGGCGCGTTGCCGGGCCAGGTAGTCACGGAGTCGCAGCTCGAACGAGGTCGGCGACCAGGTGGCGGCCCCGGACGTTGCCGGGGGCGGAGGAGGCAGGCTCCAGTCGCGGCTGAGCACGAGGGAGGGCCCGGGCAGACCGTGGGGCTCGAGAAGGTGCGCCTGGTACATGGCCACGCTGCGGGTCGAGAGGGCGTCGCCGTTGCGGTCGTAGATCAGGCCGAAGGCCCGGTCGCCGCGGACGATCGTGAGCCGGCTCTCCATCTGCGGGCCCAGGATCTGGAGCAGCGTGTCGCGGTACTCGCGGACGCCTTCCAGGCTCGGGTCCCAGTGGTAGGCGAGGTCGTATCGCTCCGTGCGGTCCTGTGCCCAGGCCCCCACGGCGAGCCACCCGAAAGCGAGCAACCAGGCCCCGATCCGCCTGGGTTGGGCGAACGCCATCCGCAAAGGATAGCGGCGTTCGGCGGCTACGCCAAGGCCCCTTGACGACTTTCGGCGCGCTTCTTGGGCCTTGGGTATCGTTCGGCCGCTCAGGCGCGGGCCTGGAGCAGCTCGCCGCAGGCGTCGGGGGGCAGGGGAGGGCTGAGCAGGAAGCCTTGCATCCCGTCGCAGCGGCAGTCCCTCAGGAAACCCAACTGGTCCTCGGTCTCGACGCCCTCGGCAACCACGGTCAGCCCCAGCGAGCGCGCCAGGGCCACCAGCGCCCTGACGATGGCGGCGTCTCCTGGATCGTCGGCGATGTTGCGGACGAAGGATCGGTCGATCTTCAGGGTGTGGAGGGGGAGACGTCGCAGGTGGCTGAGCGACGAGTAGCCGACGCCGAAGTCGTCGATGGCCACCCGGATCCCGAGGGTCCGGAGCTGCTTCAGGGTGTGGATGGTGACCTCGGCGTTCTGCATGGCGCTGGTCTCCGTGATCTCGAGCGCCAGGCAGCGAGGCGGGAGCCCGGCGGCCTCGAGCGCCTCGGCGGCCTGGCGGACCAGGCTCGGATCCTGAAACTGGCGCAGCGAGAGGTTGACCGCCACCCAGAGCTCCAGGCCGCGCTGGCGTTGCCACTCCCGGACCTGCCTGCAGGCCGTGCGCAGCACCCAGGGGGCGAGCGGGCCGAGTAGCCCCGCGCTCTCGGCGAGCGGAACGAAGTCGTCGGGGAGGACCAGCCCGAGCTCCGGATGGCGCCAGCGAAGCAGGGCCTCCACGCCCCAGATCCGTCCGCGCTGGACGTCGGCGACCGGCTGGTAGTGGAGCTCGAACTCCTCCCGCGCCGCGGCGTGGCGGAGGCTGTTCTCCAGTGCCAGGCGCTCCGCCGCGCGCGCGTTCATCGCCGGGGCGTAGAGCTGGTAGCCGTTGCCCCCTCTCTCCTTGCCACGATACAGGGCCACCTCGGCGTTCTTGATCAGCGTCTCGACGTCCCGGCCGTCTCCGGGGTAGACGGAGACCCCGATGCTCGGGGTCACGAAGACCTCGTGCCCCTCGACCCGCAGTGGCCGGCGAAGCTGCTCGAGGAGCTTGCCCGCCACCCGGGCCACGTCCGTGGAGGTGGCGGCGTCGGGCACCAGCAGCGAGAACTCGTCGCCGCCCAGGCGCGCCAGGGTGTCGCCCTCGCGTACGTTGCGCAGGAGCCGCCCGGCGACCTCTCTGAGGACCCGGTCGCCGAAGCCGTGGCCGAGGGTGTCGTTGATCTGCTTGAAGCGGTCGAGATCGAGGATCAGCACCGAGGGGCGAAGCTGCTGGCGCCGCGCCTGGGCGAGGGCGATCCGCAGGCGATCCTGAAACAGCAGCCGGTTGGGCAGCTCGGTGAGCGAGTCCCGGTAGGCCAGCGTCCGGATCTGCTCTTCGGCACGCTTGCGATCGGTCACGTCGCGCACCAGCGCCAGGGCCTCCAGGTCCCCGCACGCCGCCACCCGGACCTCCCAGCGGTGAGGGACCCCGGCCGGGGAGATCTCGCTCTCGAAGGTCTGGATCTCGCCGGTGGCCAGGGCGCGCCCGAGGTGTTGCACCATCAGCCGGGCGACGCCCACGGGCAGGGCGTCGGAAAGGTGCCGACCGTTGAACTTGGCCGGCGTCAGCAGCCCCCGCGTCGCCGCGGGAACGTTGCAGTCGACGCAAACCCCCTCGTGACTCAGGTGGAGGATCAGGTCGGGCATGGCCCGCAGCAGGGCCCTGTGCCACTGCTGGCTCTGGGACAGGCGGTGCTCGGCCTGCTTGCGCTCGAGGAACTCCGCGACCTGACCACCGATCACGGCCAGTTGTGCCAGAAGCTCCGAGTCCTCGGGGTGGGCTTTTTGGCTGAAGAGGCCGATCGCGTTCGGCTGGCCGTCGCGGGCGGGAAGCGGCAGGACCACCGCGGTCGGCCAGCGACCCGCCGCGGCCGAGCGGTCGAGCCACACCGGCCGGCCCGACTCCAGCGCTCGGGGAACCGGCGCCTCGGCGCTGTGAGTGGCTTCCTCGATGACGTGCTGGACGGCACCGGGCTCGACGCGGCCAGGGCTCCAGCGGGCCGCGCAGCCGAGATCATCGGGGTCGTCCCCACGCCACACGGCGGCCAGGTCGAAGCCCAGCTCGCCGCCGAGGGCTGCCAGCAGCCGAGGCAGCGCCTCGCCGATGGTGGCGGCCTCGGCCAGCACCCGGGTGGCGGCGTGAGCGGCCGCCATGCGCCGCTCTTTCCGCTGGCGCTCGGAGAGGTCGCGGAGGTAGGCCGTGTACAGGCGCCGGCGGGCCAGTTGGATCGGCGTCAACACCAGCTCGACCGGGAACTGCCGGCCGCTCTTGTGGAGCCCGAGGGTCTCGATGCGTTGGCCGCAGCGTCACGGACCCGGCCCGAGCAGGGCGCGATGGCTGGGGCGAACGGAGGGGGGGGAGGATGGTGTCGAGGATGCTCCGCGTCAGCACCTGGCTCCGCTCTTGGCCGAACAGCCGCTCGGCGGCGTTGTTGAACTCGATGATGCGGCCGTCCTGATCGGCGGTGATGATGGCGTCGAACGCCGACTCGACCACCGCCGCCTTGCGCGCTTCGCTGGCGCGCAGCACGGCCTCCCACTCGCCGGCCTCGGTGGAGGTCAGCGCCCGGGTCAGCTCCTGGGCCGGTTCGGGCTCCTTCCCGAGGGCGGCGGTCACGAATCCCTGGATCTGCGCTCGCGCGTCCCCGCGTAGCACCAGGAACTCGACCCCGGAGGCGGGACGACCCTTCAGCTCGCCGGCGCTCCGTACCACCTGGCCGAGCACGCCGATCTCCGGTGCCTGGTCGGGGAGCCGGAAGCTGAGGTCGAGCTTGGCTCCCACCTCCAGCGGCAGGTCCGTGGTCAGCAGCATCCCCCGCAGGCTGATGTTCTCGGCGATGCCGCGTACGTTGACGGCCCCCTCCTGGGGTATCGACCAGACCACCAGGCGTACCTCGATCCGGGCGTCCCGGCGCCGGGGGACGAAAGCAGCTCTTCCAGTCGCCCGTCCCAGAAAAGAGGATCGACGGGCGGGCGAACCACGGCGTTGGCACCGACCCGCCGAAAGGCCTCCTCCTCCTCGAGCGACGGGGAGCGGCAGATCACCACGATCGCGGACGGCCGGGTCTCGGGGTCGGCGCGGAGCCGGCTGATGAGATCGGCCGTGAGCCGGGGCTGCTGGGCGTCGAGGACGATCAGCCTGGGCCGCTGGAGCCGAGCCGCCTGGAAGGTACCCTCCGGGTCCTCGACCCGGGTGCGCTGGACGTCACCTCGCCAGAGGACGGTTTGACCCAGCTCGGGCGTTAGGTCCGATCGCGAAACCAGGATCAGGCCAGGCATGATCCGCCTGCGAGTCTACACGGCGTCCGACCTGGCTGCCAGCCTGGGTCCGTCCCACGATACAGTCATGGCCGGGCGGCGATGGCCGGGCCGCCGAGCGAGGGCACATGGATCATAGGGTCGTTGTCCAGATCGCGACCACCGCCGGCGCCGAGGGTCGAGAGGTCTTGCTCGAAGACGAGGGGCTCCGGATCGCCGCGGCGCTGGGCCTCCGCGTCCCCGAACGGATGGGGATCCCGGAAGGGGTCAGCGCGGCGGAGGTGGACCTGTCTCGGGTGCCGGGCGAGCAGGTGGTGCTCAAGGTGGTGTCTCCGCACATCCTCCACAAGAGCGACGTCGGCGGCGTGGCGGTGGTTCCGAAGGAAGTGGAGGCGATCGACGAGGCGATCCGGGCGATGGGCCGGAGGCTGGGCGATCGTCCCCGGGTCGGCTACTCCGTCAACCGGCTCGTCGCTCACGAAAAGGGGCTCGGAGGCGAGCTGCTGCTGGGCCTGCGCTTCACCGCCGACTTCGGTCCCATCGTCAGCCTCGGCCTGGGGGGCGTCCACGCCGAGCTTCTCGCCGAGAGCCTGGAGGAGGGCAAGGCCACCACGATGCTGTCGCCGCGGCTCTCGGGGGAGCGTGGCTTCCGCCGGGCCCTGCGGGGCAAGGCATGGGCTCCCATCGTCATCGATGGCCAGCGGGGGCAGCCGCCGCTGCTGCCGCTGGATCGGCTCAGCGAGATCCTGCTATCGGCTCTGGACATGGCGGCGCGATGCTGCCCGGATCCGCTGCTCGAGTTCGAGGTCAACCCACTGGTGCTCACCCCGGAGGGGCCGTTCGCCCTCGACGCTCTGGCCCGGCTGGGGAGAGCGCCCGAGGATCCGCCGTCGCCGCCCCGCCCCCTGGACAAGATCGGGCGCTTGCTCCGGCCGGAGTCGGTGGCGATCGTGGGGGTGTCGGCCCAGCAGAACCCCGGGCACGTGATCCTGAACAACCTGATCCGTGAGGGCTTTCCGAGAGAACGGATCCGCGTGGTCAAGCCGGGGACCGTGGCCATCGAGGGGTGTGCCTGCGTGGGCGCGATCGGCGAGCTCGCCGAGCCGGTGGACTTGATGGTGCTCAGCGTCGACGCCGCCCAGGTTCCCGGGATCGTCGCCGAGGTGATCGAGCGACGGTCGGCCGAGAGCCTGATCGTGATCCCGGGCGGGCTCGGCGAGCGCCCGGGGACTGAAGGTCTCGAGCAGGAGGTGGCACGGCTGCTTCGGGGGTCGCGCCGGAGCCGGTGGCGCGGCCCGGTGATGAACGGCGGCAACTGCCTGGGGATCCGCTCTCGGCCCGGGCGGTACGACACCATGTTCATCCCGGAGCACAAGCTGGAGCCGGCCCGTGGCCCGGTCTCGCCTCTCGCCCTCGTCTCCCAGAGTGGCGCTTTCGCGGTGGCGGCGGCCAGCAAGCTGGCCGCCTTGAACCCGCGCTACCTGGTCTCCGTGGGGAACCAGACCGACCTGACGGTGGGCGACTACCTGGCCTTCCTGAAGCACGAGCCGGAGATCGAGGTGGTCGCCTGCTACGTCGAGGCCTTCCGCCCGCTGGACGGGCTCGCCTGGATGGAGGCGGCCGCCGAGATGGTGGCGCAAGGGAGGACGGTGCTGCTTTATCGGGCCGGGCGGACCCCCGCCGGGGCCCTGGCCACCGCATCCCACACCGCGGCGATCGCCGGCGACTACTCGGTGACTCGGGAGCTGGCCGAGGCCTCGGGGGTGGTGGTGGTGGACTCCCTCGCCGACCTGGTCGACCTGGCACGGCTCTTCTGCCTGCTCCGTGGCAAGGCGCTCGAGGGGCGGCGGCTGGGTGCCCTCTCGAACGCCGGGTTCGAGTGTGTGGGGTACGCCGACCTCCTCGGGCCTCTCCGTCTGGCGGAGCTCGCCGCCTCGACGCTCGAGCGGCTCGGAGAGCTGCTGCGCTCGCGCCGGATCGACGGCATCGTGAGCCCCAGGAACCCGCTGGACGTGACACCGATGATGGACGACGAGGGGTTCGCTAGCGCCGTGCGTCTGATCCTCGACGACGACGACGTCGACGTCGGCATCGTCGGCTGCGTGCCCCTCACGGGTGCGCTCTCGACCCTGCCCCCCTCGGCGGACCACCGGGAGGATCTGGATGCCGAAAGCTCCGTGGTGAGGCGGCTGATCGCGGTCGCCGATGCCTCCGCCAAGCCGTGGGTGGCCATCGTCGACGCCGGCTGTGCGTACGATCCGATGGTTTCCCGGCTGGAGGCCGGGGGCGTCCCCACGTTCCGCTCGGTGGGCCGCGCCATGAGGCTGCTGGGCCGGTACTGCGAGAGCCGGCTCCGGGACCCCCTCGGCGACTCGTAGCAAGTTTTTACCGAGCTCGGCGAGCCTCCGCCGATCGAATGGCGCTACCCTGACGTAAAGGCTACCAATACAGTAGGCGCAAGAGGCGGGGGGTGACGACGATCATGGGTCGACGGTCGAGAGCGGTCTTGGTGGCGGCGGTCCTGGCAGTCGGGGCCGTGGACGTGGCCGCCGAGTCTCAGCGGAAGGGACGGCACGTGAAGGCGAGCCTCCTGGCGGAGGTGGAGAGCGTCCATCCCGGCCAGCCCTTCTGGGTGGCCGTACGCCTCCAGATGGAGGAGCCCTGGCACACCTACTGGAAGAACCCCGGGGACTCCGGCCTGGCGACCCGGGTCCGGTGGCGGCTGCCTGAGGGCCTTTCGGCAGGCCCTCTGATGTGGCCGCGGCCGGATCGAATGCCCTCCGGTCCCTTGATGAGCTACGGCTACGGCGGAGAGGTCCTGCTCCTGACCCAGATGACACCGGCGCCGCGCCTGAGCGCCTCCGCCCTGATCGAAGCCCGCGTGGACTGGCTCGAGTGCCACGAGGCCTGCCTCCCCGGGAGGGCGGAGCTTCGTCTCGAGCTGCCGGTGGGCGACCAACCGCCGCGTCCCGCCGTCGCCTGGCAGCCGCTGTTCCAGCAGGCACGTCGGCGGTTGCCGGTGAAGCCGGTCGGGTGGCGCGAGGCGCTGTCCGTCTCGGAGGAGGCGCTCACGCTATCGGTCTCGCCTCCGGCGGGCACCGAGACGCTGGGCGCCGCCGCCTACTTCTTCCCGGCCGAGCCGGAGTGGATCGAGCACGCCGCACCCCAGCGGCTGGCCCAGACGTCGCACGGTCTGTCTCTGACGATGGTACGGGCCCGGAACGGGGCCCCACCCGGGACCTTGACCGGCGTCCTGGTGGCCGGCTCGGGGCCGGAAGCGCGGGCCTACGAGATCGAGGCCCGACCCCGGTGATGCCAGGAGCCAATTGAGATCGAGGAGGGAGAAGAGATGAGATTGACGCCCATCACGACCGGCGCCGTGGCCGCGGCCATTGCGCTCTGTCCCAGCTTCGTGTCGGCCGGCGCGGTGGTCGGCGAGCCGGCACCGGCCTTCACCTTGTCGGACACGCGGGGCGTGCAGCACCAGCTCGCGGATTTCAAGGGCAAGCTGGTGGTCCTCGAGTGGGTCAACTTCGACTGTCCTTTCGTGGGCAAGCACTACGGCAGCGGCAACATGCAGAGGCTCCAGAAGGAGTACACGGGCAAGGGCGTGGTCTGGCTCTCGATCGGCTCGTCGGCGCCGGGCAAGCAGGGGCACTACTCCGCCGAGCGTATTGGCGCCCTGGTCAAGGAGCGGGGGGCGTCGCCCACCGCCTACCTCCTCGACGAGGATGGCACGGTGGGCCGGGCCTACGGCGCCAAGACCACGCCCCACATGTTCATCGTCGACGGCCAGGGGAAGCTGATCTACGAGGGCGGCATCGATGACACGCCCTCCACCGACCAGGCCGACATCGCTTCGGCCCACAACTACGTCAAGGCGGCCCTCGACGAGGCCCTGGCCGGCAAGCCGGTCACGACATCGAGCAGCCGGCCCTACGGGTGCTCCGTCAAGTACGCCGAGTAGCGCCCCGGCCGGCCCGGTGCCGGTATACTTGGCCCGCGCATGTCCAGCCAGGCAACGCAGGGCGGGATGGCTCTGGTGGCCGTCATCGACATCGGCTCGAACTCGGGGCGGGTCGTCGTCTACGCGCCCGAGGCCGGAGTGCTGCTGGCCCTGGCCGACGACATCGAGGAGCGCTGCCCGGACGAGGTTCCGATCCGTGTGAGCTGCCGCCGGGGGCCGGGAGGTGCTGGTCCAGGTACCGGCCCTGCTCGGCTTCCGGCCACGGGCGCTCGCCGACCGGTTCGAGCGCGCCTTCGGCCGAGGACTCGAGGTCCAGGCGGGTCCAGGCGGCGGCTGATCGCCCGGAAACCCATGGTGCAAAGGAACTATTGCGGATTTCACGGCAGAGCCGATCTTGTGTACAGCAGATCCCGTCTGCAGGCAACGGTGTCGTGTCCACCCAATCCAAGTCAACCCATAGCGCGAACGGGGCCCCTCAATGACAGCTAACAAGAGCAGTCTCAGCATCACCGACAACCGCACCGGCAAGACGTACGAGGTCGCTATCGACCATGGCACCGTCCGGGCCATGGACCTGCGTCAGATGAAGACCTCTGACAAGGACTTCGGCCTGATGACGTACGACCCCGGGTACATGAACACGGCGTCGTGCAAGAGCCGGATCACCTATCTCGACGGCGAGGGAGGAGTCCTGCGCTACCGAGGCTACCCGATCGAGCAGATCGCCGAGCAGAGCAACTTCCTGGAGGTCGCCTACCTGATCGTCCGGGGAGAGCTGCCGAACAAGGCCGAGTACGACGATTGGGTCTTCAGCATCACCCACCACACCATGGTCCACGAGAACATCCGGGAGCTGATGGGTGGCTTCCGCTACGACGCCCACCCGATGGGGATGCTGGTGTCGACGGTGGCGGCGCTCTCCACCTTCTACCCCGACGCCAAGAACATCCAGGACCCGGAGAACCGGAAGACCCAGATCTACCGCCTGATCGCCAAGCTGCCCACCCTGGCCGCCTATGCCTATCGGCACACGATCGGGCGGCGGCCGGTGTACCCGGACAACCGGCTCTCGTATGCCGCCAACTTCCTCCAGATGATGTTCCGACCCGAGGCCGGCATCGACTACAAGGTCAACCCGGTGCTGGAGCGGGCGCTCGACGTGCTCTTCATCCTCCATGCCGACCACGAGCAGAACTGCTCCACCTCCTCGATGCGCAACGTGGGCTCCTCGGCGGCCGATCCCTATTGTGCGGCGGCGGCCGCCATCGGCGCCCTGTACGGGCCGCTGCACGGCGGCGCCAACGAGGCGGTGCTCCGCATGCTGCGGGAGATCGGCAGCAAGGACAAGGTGTCGGCCTTCATCAAGGGCGTCAAGGAAGGCACCGGCGGGCGGCTGATGGGCTTCGGCCACCGGGTCTACAAGAACTACGACCCGCGGGCCAAGATCATCAAGATCATGGCCGACCAGGTCTTCGAGGTGACGGGTCGCAACCCGCTGCTGGACATCGCCCTCGAGCTCGAGCGGATCGCCCTGGAGGACGAGTACTTCGTCAAGCGGAAGCTCTACCCCAACGTCGACTTCTACTCCGGGCTGATCTACGAGGCGATGAAGTTCCCGGTGGCGATGTTCCCGGTGCTGTTCGCGATCGGGCGGATGGCGGGCTGGGCCTCGCAGTGGCAGGAGATGCTGGAGGACAAGGAGCAGAAGATCGCGCGGCCGCGTCAGGTCTTCGTAGGCGCCGACGAGCGACCCTATGTCCCGATGGAGAAGCGGTAGTGCCCTAGACCCGGTGAGGCCCACGGCCTTCGGGACGTGGGCCTCACGATGAGGAGGAGAAGCATGCGCAAGAAGATCACCGTCGTGGGCGCGGGGCGAGTGGGCGAGACCACCGCCCACATCCTGGCCAAGAAGGCGCTCGGCGACCTGGTGCTGGTCGACGTGGTCCCCAACATGGCCGCCGGCAAGGCCCTCGACCTGATGGAGCTGCGTCCGATCGACGGCTCGGACATCGAGATCGTGGGGACCGACGGTTACGAGGCGACCCAAGGCTCCGACATCATCGTGGTCACCTCGGGGATGCCCCGCAAGCCGGGCGAGAGCCGGGAGGACCTGCTCAAGAAGAACATCGCCATCGTCAAGGCGGTCACCGAGCAGGTCACCAAGCACTCGCCCAACGCCTTCCTGATGCTGGTCGCCAACCCCCTGGACACCATGGCCTGGGCGGCCAAGAAGGTCTGCGGCTGGCCCAAGCACCGCGTCTTCGGGATGGCCGGCATCCTCGACACCGCCCGGCTGCGCAGCTTCCTGGCGATGGAGCTGGGGGTCTCCGTCAAGGACGTGAACGCCTTCGTGCTGGGTGGCCACGGCGACGAGATGGTCCCGGTGGTGCGCTACGCCTCGGTCGGCGGCATCCCGGTGGAGAAGCTGCTCCCGAAGGAGAAGATCGACGCCATCGTGGCGCGGACCCGGAAGGCGGGCGGCGAGATCGTCAAGCTGCTCGGCTTCAGCGCCTACTTCTCCCCGGCGGCGGCGGCGGCGGAGATGGTGCAGGCGGTGCTGCTCGACGAGAAGCGGGTGGTGCCCTGCTCCTGCTACCTCGAGGGCGAGTACGGTGCCAAGGACATCTACCTCGGCGTCCCCGCCATGCTGGGAGCGGGCGGGGTGGAGAAGATCTTCGAGGTCGAGCTCGACACGGGCGAGCGGGCGATGTTGGACAACTCCATCAAGCTCTGCAGCGGCTCGATCGCGGAGGCGGCCAAGCTGCTGTAATCGGCTGGCGCGGGCCGTACACGGCAGTGCCGGTCGGGGGACACGATCCGGATTCGCCGGCTCACCGGATGAATCCGGTCATGTTCGCTTCGGGGGACACGATCCGGATTCGCCGGCTCACCGGATGAATCCGGTCATG
>CAZNNH010000005.1:58182-88544 GCA_964574335.1 uncultured Acidobacteriota bacterium
TCGCTTCGGGGGACACGATCCGGATTCGCCGGCTCACCGGATGAATCCGGTCATGTCCCCTTGGAACGACGAGGGGCGCGGCCCCTCGTCGTTCAGTTGTCTCCGTCGAGAAGGCCGCCGAGGGCGCCCAGCACCGACCCCTCGCCCTTGCGCTTGCCGCCCGCCTTCGGGGCGGCGGCGATGATCCGGTCGGCCATGCGGCTGAACGGCAGCGACTGCAGCCACACCCTCCCCGGTCCCCGGAGGGTGGCGAAGAACAGCCCCTCGCCACCGAAGAACGCCGACTTGATCCCGCGGACCATCTGGACGTCGTAGGCGACGCTGGGCTGGAAGGCCACGATGCAGCCGGTGTCCACCCGGAGCAGCTCGCCGGGTGAAAGGGTGCGCTCGTGGAGGGTCCCCCCGGCGTGGACGAAGGTCCAGCCGTTGCCCTGCAGGCGCTGCATGATGAAACCCTCGCCGCCGAAGAGGCCGACGCCGATCTTCCTCTGGAAGGCGATCCCGATCGAGACGCCCTTGGCGGCGGCCAGGAAGGAGTCCTTCTGGGCGATCAGCTCGCCGCCCAGCTCGGCCAGGTGGAGGGCCACGATCTTGCCGGGGTAGGGGGCGCCGAAGGCGACGCGGCGTTTGCCCTGGCCGGTGTTCTGGAAGACGGTCATGAACAGCGACTCGCCGGTCAGCAGTCGCTTGCCGGCTCCCATCAACGCTCCCATCAGCCCCCGGCCCTGCTGGGCAGAGCCATCGCCGAAGATGGTCTCCATCTCGATGCCGTCGTCCATGTACATCATGGCGCCGGCCTCGGCCACGGTGGCCTCGCCGGGGTCCAGCTCCACCTCGACGAACTGCATGTCGTCGCCGTAGATCCGGTAGTCGACCTCGTGCATCTGGGTCATCCTGCCTCCTCTGGCTGCGCGAAGCTCCCCACAACTGGATTTTCCCGCACCCGTTGCCGAAGGGGCAAGGCCGGGCCTCCCGAAAAGGGCTTGGCGGTTGGGTGCCGTTGGTGGAGAATGGCAGCAGGAGTCGACATGCCGGTGCCGCAGAGGAAGCCGTCGCGACGGGAGGGGCTGCAGGGCCCCTCGCGGCGCGGGGCGGACGCGGCCTCGGGTCGCTCGGTCACGGCCATGGCCGCCGAGGCGCTCCAGACCGGGGTGCTGCCTTCCCACGAGCCGCCCCGAGAGGAGATCCCACGCGAGAGCGAGACGATCTGCGTGGGCGACCCGGACGATCGTACCCTGGCCAACGAGTATGTCGGCGAGGACACTCCGGGCGCCAGCAGCCCCACCCCTGACCAGAACGGGGTGGACGAGATCGGGCGGGCCTACGGGCTGCAGGAAGAGGACAGCGGGGCGTTGCGCTCCTCCTACGAGGTGCTTCGGCGTCGCGATCGACGTCGTTTCGAGCTGCAAGCCCCGGCCAAGCCCGAGATCACCTGAGCCTCAGCGAGGCGGCTGGGCGAATCCGGTCTCGCCTGATTCGCGCTCCAGCAGCCGGCGCGGAAGCTCCGGCAGCACCCCCAGCGCGACCAGGGCGTCGTGGTACTCGTAGCGCAGGTGGAGCCTGTCGGTGGCGGCTTCTGCCGGGTCGAAGTCGACGAGAACGGCACGGTCTTCCCGCCCCGGTCCCCAGCCGGTGCCCGGGAAGGACCGTGGGGCCTCGAGCTGGCGGGACGATTCCGGTCTCGCCTCGGACAGCGGGGCACGCCCCGCCTGGTCTCGGCCGATGGGGGCCACGGGCTCTGGCTCGGGAGCGGCAAGACGGGCGGGTGGCCGGCGCTCGAGGTAGGCGGCGACTTCGATCCAGCCGATCTTGGGGTTGGCCTTGGAGGAGCGCATCGCGTAGGAGCTCCCCTCGTCGACGAAGGTGAAGCGGTGGACCCGGTCGAGGGAGCTGCGCCAACCGTGGACCACGACACGCTGGCCAGGGTCCAGCACGTACATGCGCCCGGGCCGGCGCTCGCGGCGAGATGGCTCGAGCCGTCCGCTGATCACGTTGAGGCCGTCCACGAGGAGGACCACGCCGACGCGTCGGCGGGTGAGGTTGTGGAGCTTCACCGAGTAGGCAGCCCCTTCTCGCGCCTCGACGTACACGCGCGAGCGGTCGTCGGGCGCCGAGTGCAGAGGCGCCGCTCGGCCGTCGACGGCGATCGACACGGCCACCAGGGCTCCTCGGACCTCGTTCGGCCGCCAGGCAGTGGCGGCCGCCGTCGCCGGCAGCAGCAGCACCAGCGGCAAGGCGTGAGAAAGGGAACCACGTAGCATCGGCCACCTCCTGGGCTTCGGGGCCGCGGGCGACCCTCGCCGGCATTACCGCCGACGGGGGCCCGCTATTCCGCCTACAGGACGCAGCCGCGGGCGGCCACCGCCAGCTCGGCCTCGATCCGGTCGTGGCGGACCAGAAAGATCCGGTCGTGGAGGTTGACGACCGGACAGGCGTGGTTGGGAAGGATCCGGACCTGCTGGCCGACCTGGAGCCTCTCGCCATCGACCAGGCCGACCACGCCGTGCTCCTCGCTGAGGCGTTCCAGGCGGCTCCGCCGACCCTGAAGCCAGCCGTAGCCGCCGGACCGGGGCCGGAGCGGGTCGCTGGAGAGGACCTTGCTCCCGGCGTCGACCACGGCCCGATCGGGGGCGGGGACGCTGACCACCGTCGACAGGACGGTGAGCGCGCAGTCGGCAAGGGTGCAGGAGCCGAGCGAGACCTGGGAGGCGTCGTGGAAGACGTAGTTGCCGGGCCGACACTCGGTCACGCCGGGGACCGCCGAGGCGCTTCGGGCCGTGGGGGTGGAGCCCACCGACACGTCGTCACCGGGGAGGCCGGCCTGACGCAGCCCCCTGGCCACCGCCACCATTGTCTCCCCCTCACGGGTCCCGATCTCGTCGAGCTGGCCGGCCGACTCCGCTCGGTAGGCCTGACCGGCGTGGGTGAACACGCCCACCAGCTCGAGCCCGCGGACCAGGACGATGCGCCGGGCCGTCTCCACGGCCCGGTCCGGGGCGACACCGGTCCGCCCCAGCCCCACGTCGACCTCGAGCCGTACCCGTGCTCGGCGTCCTGCCAGCCGGAACGCCTGGCCCAACGCGGCGGCTCCTTCGATGCCGTCCACGCCGACCGTCAGCCTCACCCTGTCGGCGAGATCCAGCAGGCGCCGTGTCTGGGCGGCTCCGACTACAGGGTAGGCGATGAACAGGTCGCCGAAGCCGTGGTCGGCGAAGACCTCGGCCTCGCTGGTCTTGGCGACGGTGAGGCCCGTTGCCCCGGCCTCCATCTGGCGTCGGGCGATCTCCACCGTCTTGTGGGTCTTGACGTGGGGGCGCAGCCGGACGCCGGTCTGGCGGGCCACCGCAGCCATGCGGGCGAGGTTGTGCTCGAGGATGTCGGCATCCACCACGGCACAGGGGGTGGGCAGGTCCTCCACGAAGCGATGGCCGCGCATGGCTGGCAGCTCAGAACCGCAGCACGCGACGCTGGCCGTCCACCTCGAGCTCGACCTCGCTGTCGCCGATTCGGAGGATGACGAGGCCGTCGTAGTGGTCACCCTCGTGGACCAGGCGGTCGTCGATGATGGCGACCGGCCGGCCGTCGCGGCGGCTGATCGCCTGGAGGGCGAGGTGTGGCCGAGCGGGCGAGGCCTGGGGCTCCGGGGAGGCCTCGGTGGCGGGCCGGGAAACGGCCGAGGGCTCGAGAGCCGTGGCTGCGGTGGGCGGGTGAGGGGCTGGTGCGGGCGGTCCGGCCGCCTGGACCGGTGAGCCGGCCGTCGGGGCCCGATGGGCTGACGCCGGTGGTGCTTGAGGCGGGCGGAGCCAAACCCAGGCGGCCCAGCCCGCCGCTGCCAGCAGCAGCGAGAAGGCCGCGCTGAGAACCGCCGCACGGCGGGGGCGGGACCGGGGCCACTCGGTCGGGGTCACCACCAGGAAGCCCCGCTCAGGAACCTGCCGCTCGCGCTCCAGCTTCTTCAGGGCTTCGAGGATCAGGCTCACGTGCCGACCTCGCCAGGCTCGGCCGGTGGACCGGCGAGACGCGGTCGGCCGACCTCCCCGAGGCTGACCAGCGTCAGCAGGGTCTGGGCGCCGACGATGCCGTCCGGCTGCAGGTCGTGATCGCGCTGGAAGCGGGTCACCGCCTCTTCGAAGCTGCTCCCCGGGGTCGAGTACCGGAGGCGCCTGAGCACCCCGACCGCCCAGGCGTTCAGGCGCTGGGGATCGGCCCCCGGGGCAGGCGCCCCGTCGTCGTGCCAGAGGAAGATGGCATGACGGGTGAAGACGCGGTCGAGGTCGGTGAGAGGGACACGCAGCGTCTGGTGGCCGATGCCGACCACGGCTCGGCTCCCCTCCAGGCGAAGCAGCGAGAGGAAGCAGGTGTCGGCCCGCTCGGGATGGAACACCTCCAGGATCACAGGGAGGTCGAGCTGCCGGATCTGGCGCAGGTGGGTCCGCATCTCCACCTGCTCCAGGGGGAGGTTGCCCCACAGGGCCTGGATCGCCGCGATCGAGCCCTCGAGCGAGGCGTGGCGGGGCAGGGACCGGAGCCAGGGATCGAGCATGGAGGCGCCCGGCGCGGCCCCGGTTCCGTCTGCGGGGGATGCGACCGTCGTGGTGGGCGAGGGCCGCACCGCCAGGGCCGCCGCGCCCAGGATCAGCAAGGCGGCGGCGGCCACCGGAAGGTGGCGCCGCAGCAGCCGCAGGCGGGGGCGCTGGGTCAGGATCTCGCGACCGGCCTGGCGGACCATGGTCGCGTCGATGGCCCGCGTGCCCTGGACGTACCCGGCCAGCAGGGCACGGTCGCACAGCAGGTTGATCAGGCGCGGGACGCCGCCGGAGAGGCGCGCCACCGCACGCAGCGCCGCCGCGTCGAAGGTGATCTTGCCCGCGCCACCGGCGACATCGATCCGGTGCTTCACGTACCCGGCGGTCTCCTCCGGGGCCAGCGGCGACATGTGGTAGCGGGCGGTGACCCGTTGCGCGAGCTGACGGAGCTCGTGGCGGGACAGCAGCTCCCGGAGCTCCGACTGGCCCACCAGCACGATGGTCAGCAGCTTCTCGGTGTCGGTCTCGAGGTTCGAGATCAGGCGGATCTGCTCGAGCACGTCGCTGGCCAGGTCCTGGGCCTCGTCGATGAGGACCACCACCTGCCGCCCCTGGCGACGGGCTTCGAGCAGGAACCGGTGCAGCGTGTCGACGTGATCCTTGAGCGAGCGGCCCTGGGGCGTCACGTGGAGGTCGTCCTGGATCGTCTGCAGCAGCTCGGCAGCCGTCACCGCCGGGTAGAGCACGAAGGCGCTGGCCGTGTTGTCGCCGAGCTGGCTCAGGAAGTAGCGGGCCAGGGTGGTCTTGCCGGTACCCACCTCGCCCGTGATGACCACGAAGCCGCCTCGCTCGCGGCGCCCGAACTCGAGGTGGGCGAAGGCTTCGGCGTGCCGCTCGGACAGGAACAGGTACTTGGGGTCGGGGGTCAGGTTGAAGGGCTTCTCACGGAAGCCGTAGAACGTCTCGTACACGGGAGAAGGCTCCAGCTCCCCGGCAGTCTACCACCGGCCCGGCAGCGGGGGACACGGCCGGGTTTCCACGGCAGCGGGGGGAAACCCGGTCATGCCGGCTGCGGGGGACACGATCCGGGTTTCCACGGCAGCAGGAGGAAACCCGGTCATGTCCCCTGGGCGCGGTTGCGGTAGAGCTGCTTGTCGACGACGGTGGCCATGGCTGTCTCGTCGAGGTCGCCTCCGAGGAAGGCGTTGATCCGCCGAGCCTGGCCGGCCGGGTCGTCGAGGACCTGGCGATACTCCACATCGAGGGCCTCGAACTGCGGCGCGTGCCTGAGGAGATAGCCGGCGCGCCACAGGTCGCTCTCGAGCAGCTCCCGCATCCTCGCGTCGTCGGCGTCGCTGGCTTCGCCCCGCCGCGCCAGCATCTTGGCCTGGGAGGCCAGGACCTCGCTCAGGTTCCGGCGCAGGAACAGCACCCGGTAGTTGTGGCTCGCTGGCAGCTCCTTGAGGAGGAAGGAGATGACCTTGATCGCCCGGCCCCGGGCGGCGTCCAGCCAGGACTTGTCCGCCTGCTCGGCCAGCCCCTTGACCCGCTCGTCCTCGTAGTAACCCTTGGGGTTGTCCTCGTCGGCGGTTCGGACGCCGTCGGCGACCAAGGGAAGGCCGCCCGCCTCCAGCATCTTCATCAGCATCGAGGTCCCCGACCGGGGCAGGCCGGACACCACCACGATCGGCTTGCCGAAGCGGGCCCGCCTGACCATCCTCGTGAGCTTCGAGACCAACTCACCCTCCTTGCTAGAGCCACGCTATGATAACTCGGCGCCCGGAAACGGACCCGGGCGTCTCTCGAGCGGGCCCTCACCCAAGGACCCGCCCCAAACCAGGGAGTCCGCCATTGAGCACGCGTGCCACGAAGCTGCGATACCTCTGCCGTGCGGCCGCCGTCCTCGGCCTGCTGCTGGCGCTCCCGGTCCCCGCCCACGCGTATATCGGTCCCGGGGCGGGGTTCGCCCTGCTGTCGTCCTTCATGGTGTTGTTCACGACCATCATCGTGGCGATCGTCTCGTTGCTGGTGTGGCCGTTTCGGACGTTGTGGAGGGTGGTCAGCCGTCACAAGCCGCCCAAGCCGTGGGTCAAGCGGCTGATCGTGGTGGGCTTCGACGGCCAGGACGCGGGCCTGACCGAGCGGCTGATGGCCGAGGGCAAGCTGAAGAACTTCGAGAAGCTCAAGGCGATGGGCTGCTACAGCCGGCTGCGCACCACCTACCCCTCGATCACGCCCGTGGCCTGGTCCACCTTCAGCACCGGCACCGGGCCGGCCAAGCACGGGATCTTCGACTTCCTGGAGCGTGACCGCCGCTCGTACCTGCCGATCCTCTCCTCGGTGCAGATCGGCTCCGTCGACCGGTTCCTGAAGATCGGCCGGTATCGAATCCCGCTCCAGAAGCCTGAGCTGCGCCTGCTCCGCAAGTCCAAGGCCTTCTGGTCGGTGCTGGGCGACAAGAGCGTGTGGAGCACGATCCTGCGCATGCCCATCACCTTCCCGCCCGAGCGGTTCCGAGGGGCGATGCTGAGCGCCATGTGCACGCCGGACCTGCTCGGCACCCAGGGGACGTTCCTGCTCTACACCACCCGCAAGGCGGAGGGCCGGTTCAAGGAAGGCGGGGTGCGGGTGGAGCTGCCCGCCGGCGGCGACGGGGCGGGACCGCGGTTCGAGACGGTGATCCAGGGACCGGAGAACATGTTCCGCCAGGGGAACCCCCCGCTCGAGATCCCGATGCGGATCGAGGTCGACCGCGAGGCCCAGGTGACCAAGGTCCAGACGAACGGCAGCCTCACCGAGCTGCCCACCGGCCGTCTCAGCCCGTGGGTCCCCCTGACCTTCAAGGCCGCCCCCGGCATCAAGGTCTCGGGGCTCTGCCGGATGCTGGTGACCGAGGCGGACGAGCACTTCTCGCTGTACGTCAGCCCGATCTGCCTGGACCCCGAGAAGCCGGCGATGCCCATCTCCCACCCCTCGTACTACGCCACGTACCTGGCCAAAATGGTCGGCCCGTACTCGACGCTGGGGCTGGCCGAGGACACCTGGGCCCTGAACGAGGGCGTGATCGACGACTCCACCTTCCTGCAGATGACGCTCGAGATCGAGGACGAGCGCGAGCGGATGTTCTGGAAGGCCCTGGACCGCCTGCGAGCGGGGAGCCTGGCTTGCGTCTTCGACGCCACCGACCGGATCCAGCACATGTTCTGGCGCTACACCGAGGAGGGGCATCCGGCCGCCCGAGGCCAGCAGGACCCGAAGCACAAGAACGCCATCGAGGAGATGTACGTCCGCAACGATGGCCTGGTGGGGCGGGTGATGGAGCGGCTGCGCAAGGGGGACCTGCTGATCGTCCTCTCCGACCACGGCATGACCTCCTTCCGGCGCGGCTGCAACCTCAACCGCTGGTTGTACGAGCAGGGCTACCTGGCCCTGAAGGAGGGGCGCGACGGCTCCTCCGAGTGGCTCCGCGACGTCGACTGGAAGAGGACCCGGGCCTACGTGGTGGGGCTCACCGGGCTGTTCCTGAACATCAAGGGGCGGGAGTCCGAAGGCGTGGTCGAGCCGGGCGAGCCGGCCGGCGCCTTGAAGGCGGAGCTCATCGAGCGGTTGAGCGGCCTGATCGACGAGGAGACCGGGGAGCGGGCCATCAACCAGGCGTTCGACACCTCGGCCATCCACGAGGGGCCCTACCTGGGCCGGGGCCCCGACCTGCTGGTGGGCTACAACCGCGGCTACCGGCACTCCTGGGACTGCGCCTCCGGCGTGGTCGCCGGCAAGGTGTTCGAGGACAACGTCAAGGCCTGGAGCGCCGACCACTGCGTCGATCCGAGGCTGGTGCCGGGCGTGCTTTTCTGCAGCCATCCGATCGAGGCCCAGGACCCGTCGCTTGTGGACCTGGCTCCGACCGTGCTGCGTCTGTTCGGCCTGCCTCCGGCCCCCTACATGGAGGGCCGGCCGCTGTTCGAGACCAATCCCCTCACCCGCCCGCGTCCCGAGCCGGCGGCGGTGTCCCAGTGAAGGTCGGCCGGGCGCTGTGCCTGCTTGCCTCTCTGGCGGGGACCTGGGGCTGTGGCGGTGCCGTCGAGCGGCGTCCGTCGGTGATCGTGCTCGGCTTCGACGGGATGGACTTCGACCTGACCCGCCGCCTGATTTCGGAGGGGCAGCTCCCGAGCTTCAGCCGGCTTCAGGAGACCGGCGGATTCCAGCCGCTCGGCACGTCGATCCCGCCCCAGAGCCCGGTGGCCTGGTCCGACTTCATCACCGGGATGGACGCCGGCGGGCACGGCATCTTCGACTTCATCCACCGCGACCCGGCGACGATGGCCCCGTATCTCTCCACCAGCCGAGCGGTGGGCGCGAGCCGAAGCTTGAAGCTGGGCAGGTGGCAGATCCCCCTCCAGGGTGGGCGCATCGAGCTGCTGCGCCGAGGCCAACCGTTCTGGGAGGTCCTGGAGCAGCACGGGGTCCCGACCACGATCATGCGCATCCCGGCCAACTTCCCCCCTTCCGGGACCGCCTCCCGCGAGCTGAGCGGGATGGGGACGCCCGACGCCGCAGGGACGCCCGGCACATTCTCCTTCTTCACCTCCGAGCCGTTCGCCTTCGAGGGTAAGCAGATGTCCGGCGGCAAGGTGTATCCGGTGGATGTCGTCGACAACGTGGTGCTGGCGCAGCTTCACGGCCCGGACAACCCGTTCCTGGTCGAGGCCAAAGGTCTGGTCTCCGACTTCTCGGTCTTCATCGATCCCGACAAGCCCGTGGTCAAGCTGGTGCTGGGGGACGAGGAGCGCATCCTCCGCGTGGGGGAATGGACCGACTGGGTGCCGTTCGAGTTCGAGATGCTCCCCACCCAGTCCCTGGCCGCCGAGGTCCGCTTCTACCTGAAGTCGGTGCGTCCCGAGCTCCAGCTCTACGCCAGCCCGCCGAACTTCGACCCGATGGCGCCGATGGTGCCGCTGTCGACGCCGGCCGGGTTCGTCACCGAGCTGGCCCGAGCCTCCGGTCGCTACTACACGCAGGGGATGCCCGAGGACACCCACACCCTGAGCGAGGGGGTCTTCGACGTGCCGGAGTTCCTGAAGCAGGCGGAGCTGGCGGGGAAGGAGATCCTGGACCAGTACCCTCACGTGCTGGCCGACTTCGGCGGCGGCCTGCTCTTCTACTACTTCGGCAACGGCGACCAGGTCTCCCACATGATGTGGCGTTCCCTAGACCCGGGCCACCCGGCCTACGATCCGGTCCGCGACGCACCGTACGCCGACGTGATCCCGGGGATCTACCGGCAGTTCGACGGCATCGTCGGCTACACCCTGGAGCACATGGAGCCCGGCACCCTGCTGGTGGTCATGTCCGACCACGGCTTCACGAGCTGGCGCCGGAAGTTCCAGCTCAACGCCTGGCTGGCCCAGAACGGCTACCTGGTCCGGAAGGACCCGGGCCTTCAGGAGGACCCTGAGTACTTCGCAAACGTGGACTGGGCCAAGACCCGGGCCTACGGCCTGGGGATCAACGGCCTCTACATCAACCTGCGTGGCCGGGAGCGCTACGGATCGGTCGCACCTTCGGAGCGTGAGGCGCTGATGGACGAGATCGCCGAGCGGCTGCTGTCGACGGTCGACCCGAAGACGGGGACTCCGGCGATCACCCACGTGTTCGAGCGCGAGCAGGCCTACCACGACCGCGGCTACCTGGAGGTCGGCCCCGACCTGGTGGTGGGCTACGCCAAGGGCTGGCGCTGCGCCAACGAGTCGGCGCTGGGTGGCGTGGAGCGGGAGGTCTTCGCCGACAACGGCGACCCGTGGAGCGGGGACCACCTGATGGATCCGGAGGCCGTGCCCGGGATCCTGCTCACCAGCCGACCCCTCAAGCGCCCGGCCGGCAAGCTCAAGGATCTGGCCGCCTCGATCTTGGCCGAGTTCGGCATCGAAGGTTTCCCGCATCGGCCGGTCGGGCGACCCCAAGGAGAGAGCTGATGTTTGGTTCCAAGTCGATCAAGCTGGACCAGGACCTGCTGGCGAAGGTCAAGAAGTACTCGGACATCGCCGGCTACTCCTCACCCGAGGAGTTCATCACCCACGCCCTCGAGAAAGAGCTGGCCAAGCTGGAGGGCGCGGACTCGGAGGAGGAGATCAAGAAGAGGCTGCGCGGCCTCGGCTACATCTCCTGAGGAGGGCGAAGGCTCCCATGTCGTCCATCAACGGCGTCCTGCGCAAAGGCTGTGATCTCGCCCTGGCCCCCTTCCAGGGCCTTCCGGCATGGGTGGGCCTGGTGGTGGTGTCGCTGGTCGCGGCCATCGGCATGCTCCTGGTCTTCAAGCGGACCTCGAACCAGGACCAACTGGCTGCGGTCAAGCGGCGGATCCACGCCTGCCTGTTCGAGATCCGGCTCTACAACGACGACCTGCGCGCGATCCTCCGGGCCCAGGTCGAGATCCTGCGCCACAACCTCACCTACCTGCGGCTGTCGTTCCTGCCCATGATCTGGATGATCGTGCCGCTGGTGCTGGTGATCGCCCAGCTCGAGTTCCACTACGACTATCGCGGCCTTATGCCGGGGGAGACGGCCGTGGTGAAGGTACGGCTGAAAGGGGAGCCGACGGCGCGGCCCGAGGCCGCCCTTCAGGCGCCCGATGGGTTGCGCGTCGAGACGCCGGCGGTGTGGATCCCGAGCCAGCGGGAGCTGGCCTGGAGGATCGCTGCCGAGCGGCGAGGCGACTACCACCTCGAGGTGGTGGTGGACGGTGACGCCGAGAGCAAGACGGTCCGGGTCTCGGACCGGGTGGTCCGGCTGTCGCCGCTCCGGGTGACGAGCGGCTTCATGGACGAGCTGATCTACCCGGCCGAGGCGCCGCTGCCGGCGGCCAGCCGGCTGGCTTCGATCGCCCTCGTCTACCCGGACCGCGACTTCGAGGTGATGGGGTTCGGCCTCCACTGGATGGTGGTGTTTTTCATCCTGTCGATCGTCTTCGCCTTCGCCCTGAAGGGCCGGTTCGGCGTGACGATCTAGTCGGCTTCCTCCTGTAGGGCCTCCCACTGGCTCATCAGGCTGCCCACCTCCCACATCAGGGCCTGGTGGTCGGAGACGGCCTGGTTGGCCTCGGTGCGGTTGGCGTAGAAGCCGGGGCTGGCCATTCTGGCCTCCAGGCCCTTGACGGCTCCCTCCTTCTCCGCGATCCGCCGTTCCAGCTCGGCGATCCGCTGCTGTCGTTGGCGGGCCTCCCGCTCCAGCGCCTGGCGTGACCGGGCGGCGTGGGTCGGTCGCAGCCGCGGCGCCATCGGGTCGTGGGTGGGAGAGGGCTCCTTCTGACGCTTGCGCTCGGCCTTGCGGGCGCGGGCGTTGGGCCGGCCTGTCTTCCGGGTGTCTTCGGGGGACGGGGTGACGGCGGGAGCTGCCTTGGGCGCGGCGGCAGGCACGGCGGACGCCGCTGGCGGCGCCCCCTGGGCGCTCTGGGCCTTCCAGTAGAGGAAGTCCTCGTACCCGCCCGGGTAGGGGAGGATCTGGCCCTCGCCGACCTCGATCACCTTGGTGGCCAGACGGTCGACGAAGTAGCGGTCGTGGGAGACGAACAGCAGCGTCCCGCCGTAGTCCGAAAGCGCGTCGAGCAGGACCTGCTTGGAGTCGAGATCGAGATGATTGGTGGGCTCGTCGAGCAGCAGCAGGTTGCTCGGCACCAGCAGCATCTTGGCCAGCGCCAGGCGATTGCGCTCCCCGCCCGACAGCACCGCCACCGGCTTGTGGACGTCGTCGCCGCTGAACAGGAAGCCGCCGAGGATGTTGCGGAGCATCGGCACCATCGAGAGCGGGCTGCCGCTGCAGATCTCGTCGTAGACGGTGCGTGCCGAGCTGAGCGCGTCGGCCTGGTTCTGGGCGAAGTACTGGGAGCTGACCTTGTGCCCTTCCAGTCGGATCCCGTCGTCGGGGCGGTCGATGCCCGCCAGCACCCTCATCAAGGTCGACTTGCCGGCTCCGTTCGGGCCCACGATGGCGACGCGGTCGCCACGCTCCACCATCAGGTCCACCCGGTCCAGGACCGCCAGCTCGCCGTACGCGCGCCGCACACCCTTGAGCTCGAGGACCACCCGGCCGGGTCGGGCAGCCTCGGGGAACTTGAAGCGGATCTGCTTGCGCTGCGGGGGGATCTCGATGCGCTTCACCTTCTCCAGCATCTTGATCCGGCTCTGGACCTGGCGGGCCTTGGTGGCCTGGTAGCGGAACTTGTTGATGAAGGCGGTGGCCTTGGCCACCTCTTCCTCCTGGCGGCGGTGCGCCTCCAGCAGCCGCTCCATCCGGGCGGCGTGCTCGACCAGGTAGCTCGAGTAGTTGCCGTGGTAGTCGGTGAGCGCCTTCAGGCCAAGCTGGGTGATGCGCTTGACGGTGGAGTCGAGAAAGTAGCGGTCATGGGAGACCAGGATCACCGACCCTGGGTAGTCGGCCAGGTACTCCTCCAGCCAGTTGCGGGCTGGCAGGTCCAGGTGGTTGGTGGGCTCGTCCATCAGCAGCAGGTTGGGGCGGGCCAGCAGCAGCTTGGCCAGCGCGATGCGCATCTGCCACCCCCCCGAGAACTGCTCGGTGGGCCGCTTCTGGTCCTCGAGGGAGAAGCCGAGCCCCTTCAGGACCTCGGCGATCCGGGCCTCCATCTCGTAGCCGCCGAGCTGCTTGAAGCGCTCGGTAACCTCGGCGTAGCGCAGGAGCTGCTTGTGGTGGACGTCGTCGTCGGCGGTGGCGTGGGCCAGGGCCTCCTCGATCCGGTGCTGC
Source organism: uncultured Acidobacteriota bacterium (assembly GCA_964574335.1). Taxonomy (GTDB): domain Bacteria; phylum Acidobacteriota; class Vicinamibacteria; order Fen-336; family Fen-336; genus CAZNNH01. Next base: position 71,463 of record CAZNNH010000005.1, read on the forward strand.
TCGTCCTTGAGGGCCAGCAGCTCCTGGAACGCCAGCACGACCTCGTCGTAGACGCTACGGCCGGCATGGACGATGCCGTCCTGGGGGAGGTAGCCGATGGTGGTGTCGGATGCCATCCGGATGGCGCCGGCGTCGGGGGCCTCGAGCCCCGCCAGCATCCGCAGCAGCGTGGTCTTGCCGGAGCCGTTGGGGCCTGACAGGCCGATCCGGTCCCTCTTCTTGACGTGCCACGAGGCATCTTCCAGCAGCACCTGATCGCCGTAGCGTTTGCACAGCCCCTCGACGTGGATCATCCAGGCCTCAAGCCTCGGGGGGCAGGTTCAGGAACTCGAGGCAGGAGCGGGCCAGCAGCTCCCGATGCTGGGGGTCCAGGAAGTTGAGGCGGTACTCGTTGACCACCCGGACCTCCACCGCCTCCCACTCCTTCCAGCAGTCGGCGCAGACCGAGGCCAGCAGGCGCTCCTTGACCTTCTTGCCGAACGGGACGCGCTTGGCCTCGGGGGGCTCGGCGGTCTTTCCACAACGTCGACAGACGAGGGGCATCGGATCCTCCGCAAACATTCGAGTATAGCGGCAGGGCGCGCGGGAGCGAAGGGCCCAGGACGCTCGTTTGCCAGCGGGAAGGGCCAGGCACCATAATGCTCGACCATGAGCACCACGACCCCGCCCGGCAGCTTCGACGCGCTCGGCTTATCGGCAGCCACCCTGGAGCGTCTGGCGGCCAAGGGCTACTCGGCCCCCACCGAGTGCCAGCAGGAGACCATCCCGCGGGCGCTCGAGGGGCGTGACCTGGTGGTCCAGTCCCGGACCGGGACCGGCAAGACCGCCGCCTTCGCCCTGCCGATCGTCGAGCGGCTGCGCCCCGATCTGGCCGAGGTGCAGGCCCTGGTCCTCACGCCGACCCGGGAGCTGGCCGTCCAGGTGGCCCAGGAGCTGACCGAGATCGGGCAGGGGAAGGGGATCCGGGTCCTGTCCATCTACGGGGGCGACTCGATGGACCGGCAGCTCGAGGGGATCCGGGCCGGCGCCCAGGTGATCGTGGGGACGCCGGGTCGGGTGCTCGACCACCTGAGACGCAAGACGCTGTGCTTCGACCAGGTGGGGACGCTGGTGCTCGACGAGGCCGACCGCATGCTGGACATGGGTTTCGCGGTGGAGATGGGCCAGATCATGGGCTACGTGCCCAGCGAGCGGCAGACGCTGCTGTTCTCGGCCACCGTCCCGCTGGGGATTCGGGGCCTGATCTACCACTATCTGAGCGAGCCCGAGTGGATCCTGCTCTCGGAGGACCAGATCTACGTCAAGGAGGTGGAGCACGTCTACTGCCTCACCCCCAAGCTTCACAAGGAGACCACCCTCTACAATCTCCTCGAGTACGAGAACCCGGCCTCGTCCATGGTCTTCTGCAACACCCGCGAGGAGACCCGCCTGGTCTACACCTTCCTGGTGGGGAAGGGCCTGCCGGTGGCGATGCTCTCCTCGGACCTCCCGCAGAGGAAGCGGGAGCGGGTGATGGCCCGTTTCCGGTCCGGGGAGATCCGACACCTGGTCACCACGGACGTGGCCTCTCGCGGGATCGACATCGTGGACCTGTCGCACGTGTTCATCTTCTCCTCGCCGGACTCGCCCGAGCAGTACATCCACCGCGCCGGGCGCACCGGGCGGGTGGGCAAGACCGGTCGCGCCATCAGCCTGGTGTCGGCCCACGACCTGCTCAGCTTCAACCGCCTGGTCAAGCGCTACCACGTGGACGTGGGGGAGCTGGCGGTCCCCTCGGACGCCGAGGTCCACGAGCGCAAGCTGGAGCGGATCCTCACCCGTCTGGCGGCAGAGGGGCAGGTGCTGCCCCTCGACGACTTCGCCGAGCTTCAGCCCATCGCCCGCGGGATCGCCGAGCACGAGCACCGCGATCGGATCCTGGCGCTGCTCCTGCGCCGGTACTTCGAGGCCCCGGTGGTCGAGGCCGACGAGGAGCCGGAGGAGCCTTCCCCGAGACCGCCGCGCCGTCCCTACCGCCGCCGGCGCCGCTGATCCCTTTCGGCCTGAGGCTGGCGCGCCCGTACTACCAGCAGACGGCGGTGGCGCCTCCCGGGCTCGCCCGGAGCGCGCGACTCGTTGACGAATGCCGATATCAGCCGCTGGTGACGGCCCGGGCGGCTGATCAGGCCGGAGCGCGCGGAGCGGCGGCCCGGCAGGCGCAGACGGCTGGTGCGGGCCGCTAGCTAGCCGATCTTCCCCTTGGAGATGGCGGCCTGGACGGTGTGGATCGTCTTCTCCATCAGGCCCCGAATCGCCTCGTCCTGCTCCGCTCGCCCCAGCTTCTGGGCCAGGACCTCGTCGTAGCGGATCTGCTTGTGCCACAGGATCGTGCCCTTGAGGTAGACGCGCACCTCGAAGCAGGCCGAGTCGATACCCAGGTCCTCGGCCTGGATGTGGTACTCCTTGCCGTCGTGGGGGTGGACCCGGTTGACACCGATGATCACGCGGTCACCTCGATGGCTCCGCCCGCGCCGGGGGCCGATGAAGACTGGCTGATTCTAGCCATCCGGGGCCCCGGACCGCAAACCTGCCACTGCAGGGAGCCCGGGCTCAGGCCGGGGCCTGGGCCGAGATGACGCGGCGGAGCCAGCGCTCGAAGAACCAGTTGCCCAGGCGGTACTCGTCGCCGTCGACCACCAGGTACCCCATCATCCGCAGACCGAAGAGGAGCGAGTCGACGACCTCGGGCGGCGAGAGGCCCTTCTTGAGCAGCGCCGCACGGGGACAGGCGCCCTGGCGGGCCAGCTCCTCCAGGATGGCCCGCTCCGGCTGGTCGAGGGTCTGGTAGTCGACCGAGAAGAAGTTGGCGATCATCTCGTCGTCGGCGACCTGGTCGAGGGTGCCAGCCAGGTCATGGCTCTCGAACAGCCGGCTGGCGATGAGCTGGGTGAGGAACGGGTGGTTGGCGCTCCGCTCCATGATGAGGGCGGTCTGCTCGGCCGAGAAGCCGCCCCGACCCAAGAGCGCCCGGGCCTCGTCTGGAGCCAGAGGGGTGAGGTACTCGGGTGGCGTGAACCCCTGAAGGAAGGGGGAGGTGGCGAAGTCCATCCGCTGGTCGATCCGGGAGAGGCGCTTGGTGGAGGTGAGGACCGAGCGCACCTCCGGCCCCTTCTGCAGCACGCGGCGCAGCTTCGGCAGCACCCCGGGGTCGGCGCGGGCGACGGTGAGCAGCTCCTCGGCCTCGTCGATCAGCAGCATCAGCCGCCAGCCGCTGCGCACCGTGCGCCGCAGCAGGCTGGTCAGCATGTCGCCGGCTCCCAGACCTTCGATGTCCTCGGTGGCCACGCCGGTGGCGCGCCGGAAGCGCTCGCTGTCCTCGACGCTGTCGAGCAGGCCGTCGGCCAGGCCGCGGGCGTCGCCGCTGCCCTGCAGGTCCCAGAAGAGGGGTACGAATGGGGATGCCGAGCTTCGCTCGATCCGGTACTCGAGCTGCTTGAGCAGGCTGGTCTTGCCCAGCCGACGGGCGCCCACCACCCAGAGGGAGTTGCGCTCGCCTTCGAGTATCTCGGCCAGGATCCGGCCGCGGCCGAAGAAGTCGCTGGCTCTGACCCAGCTGCCGGCGATGAAAGGGTTTCTGGTCATGGCTCCTGGGGCGGTTGGCCGAGCCTCAGGCCGCCGGGGATGGCCCCTGGGCGGGCTCGGAGACGGGGGGCGGGTCGACTTCCTGGGGGATGCTCTCGCTGACGGCCTCGACGTCCGCCCGGGTGACGCGGGTCCGCCGCTGCTCGAGCATCCGGTTGACGGCGTGGACGCAGAGCTTCTGGATGATGTAGGGACGGAGCTGGCTGTGCCGGACGATGGCCTCGACGGCGTCGTTGTCGAACCGAAAGACGCCGCTTACGGGGGTCCGGATCAGCGCCTCGGCCTCCTCTCGGGTGAAGGGGCAGAGCTCGATCTCGTCGAAGAAGTTGTACCAGGGGCTGCCCTCGCTGTTCCAGGTGCGTCGGATGCCGACCCCGCTCATGATCGCCACCAGCTGCTCGGAGAAGGTCTTCATGAAGATGCTGCGCAGTCGCTGGTTGACGCGCTCCGAGTACTCGTTGAGGGCGTCGACCTCGTCGATCAAGAGGACCAGCCTCACCCGCTTGGAGGTCCTGTGCTTCAGCTCGGCGATCACTCGCTGAAGGTCGTGGCTGAAGTCGCGTCCGTCGTAGCCGGAGGTGTCGGCCCGGAACCGCATCGAGAGCAGGGTCTTCTCCGACAGGGCGAGGTCCTCCACCACGTCGCTCATCAGCGTGTGGAAGAAGGTGTCCTCGGCGACGCCTTGCAGGTCGGTGAGGACGGGGAAGAAGCGGTAGTCGGCGTGGTCGTCCCGCTGCAGGCCCTTGCGCAGGTGGCAGAGCAGGGTGGTCTTTCCGATCCGTCGCTCGCCCGTGATCATCAAGCTGTTGCGGTGAAGCACGTTCAGGATCCGGTCGAGGAGCTTCTCGCGCCCGAAGAACATGTCGTCGGCCAGGACCGGCGCCCCGGCGATGTAGGGGTTGAAGCGGCGGCGCACCGCCCGGCGGCGCCGGAGCTGCTGGCCCAGCACGACGACGCCGAGCAGCCCCACGGCGCTCAGGAAGGCGGAGGGGAGGAAGAGCCGGGACTCGTAGAAGCGCAGCCGCCGGGTGATCAGGAACTCGCTGTGCCGCGAAAGCCCCATGCTGTCGGTGGCGGTGACGGTGATCCGGTTGAGGCCGGGCTCGAGGGGGAACTCCTTCTCGATGCGGAGGGTGCGCAGCGAGTCCTCGGACTCGACGTGGTCCGGCGGCCGTAGCTCCCCCGCGGGTCGACCTCCGAGGGAGAACACGACATTGTCCACGGCCCGGTCGTCGCTGGCCCAGCCGACCACCGCGAGGCAGGGGCCCTCGACCTCGACCTCGGGCTGCCGGGGCGCGAAGATCATGAGGGCCGGCGGTCGGTTGGGGATCCAGCGGGCCAGGACCGTCTCGCCGGTCATCCTCTCGGCGTAGCTGAGGCGGTCCTGCAGACCCGGGTGAGTGGGGTCGAGCTCGATCGCCCTCTCCAACTGGACCTGGGCCTCGGCGAAAGCGCGCGTCGCGATCAGCCGCTCGGCCTCCCGCAGCAGCCCGGCGACCTTGACCCGCAGAGCGGTCTGCTCACGCATCCTTTCCAGGGTGCCCTGGACCTTCTCGAGGAGCTCGGCGGCCTCGCGGTTGGAGGGGTCGGCGGCCACTACCTCGGTGAGGGGCTCCCGTGCCGCCTGGAGCTGGCCCAGCTCGACCAACCGCTTCGCCTCGCGGAAGCGCGCCTCGCGCGCCTCACGGGTCTGGGTAGCCAGGATCCGCTCCTGCGCCAGCTTGCGGGCCTGCTCGGCCTCGGGGTGGCCGGGCTCGATGGCGAGGGCCTCGTCGAGCTTGACGATCGCCTCGGCGTTGCGGTTGTCGCGGAGCGCCTCACGGGCCGCGGAGAGGGCTGCTTCGAGGCGCTCCCTCCGGTCCCGCTCCCGCTCGCGGGCAGCCATCTCGGCGTGAATGCTCTCGCGGAGGTCGACGATCCGCCTCTGGGTCTCGGGATCCAGGCCCTCGGCGGCCTTGAATGCCTCGGCCAGGCGGGCCAGGGCTTCGGTCAGCTTCTCGGCCTTTCGGAGCTCCGCCGCCTCGCGCTCGAGGCGCCGGACCTCGGCACGTAGCTGCCGGGCGACGCGCTGTCGCTCCAGGGTCTCGGCCTCCTGGCGCAGAGCGTCGAGCTGCTTCTCGAGGGTCGGGTCGCGTCCCGCCGCACCCTGGCGCTCCTCCAGGTCCAGCATCCGGAGGGCTTGGTTGTACTCCCCTTTGCGCAGGTGACAGATCGCGAGCTGGAGGTAGGGGAGGTAGTGGATGAACTGTAGCCCGTAGGTCTGCTCGTTGAGCGCCGACCGGGGCTTGAGGCGGATCGCGGCGTTGAGGGCGGCGATCGCCTCGTCGTAGCGTTTCTCGGGGATCAGCCGGTCACGGGCGTCGAGGTAGTGGTCGTGCCATTCCTTGACCGCGAAGGCGGGGGCTGCCCACGACCACAAGAGCAGGGCGGCTGCGACGACCACCACCCGCCTGTCTCGGAAAAGCAAGGCACGCCGGGCGCGCCGCTCGCTGGCGACCTGCACCGTGTGAGTGTATCAGCAAACCGGCGACCGCCCACCCGTGGCCGGGGCTGCTCTCACTTCTCGAACATGGCCGCGATCAAGGCGCCGCGTGCGGTGGCGGTGAGCGGGTCCGACGCCATCCGCACCTCCGAGATGGCGATGGGAAGCGCCTGCTCCCGGAGCGACTTCTCGAACAGCTCCCGGAAGCCCTTGGGCTTGGCGGCGCCTCCCGAAAGCACGATCGGGATGGCACGATCCGACTTGGGCAGGCTCTCGGCCTTCGAGATCGACGTGCGCAGCGACTGGACCAGGGTCTCGACCAGGTCCTGGTAGTAGATGTGGAGCGCCTTCTCGAACTTGTCCTTGGGGGCGCGGCTGAGGTCGAGGGACTCCTCCTTGATGACCTTGACCCGGGTGGCGTGCTCGTTGACCACGGCGCCCACGGAGCGGTCGATGGAGTCGCCGCCCTTGGCGATCCCGTACAGGATCGAAGGGATCGACAGGAAAGCTAGCGCCACGTTGCACATGCCGCCGCCGCACGAGATCCCGATGCCGGTGAAGTTCTGGTCCTCGAGCTCGGAGAAGATCACCGCCAGCCCCTCGTTGATGGCCACGGCGCGGTAGCCCAGCGACTCGAAGTGGCTGCGCAGCATCCCCTCGTGGTAGGTGAGCTGGGCCTCACGCTCGCCGGTGCCTGCGGGCACCGAGAAGGCCAGAATCTCGGCGGCGCTCCGTGCCCTCGGCAGCATCATTCGGAGGATCGCCTCCAGCACCGGCATCGCCAGCTTCTCCTTGGCGTTCAGCATGCCGTCGGCCATCGGCCGCCGGTACTCGGCATTGAACATGTTGGCGAAGCGCTCAGTGGCGGTGCCGAAGATGACCAGGTCCCCTCCCTCGCGATAGTAGGAGATGTCGTTCTGGCCGAGGGTGTTCTCGGTGAACCGCGAGTAGGGGACGGGGATGAAGGCGTTGAGCTGTGACGCCGACTCGATCCCCCGCTCCTTGCGCCGGGCCGCCACAACCTTGCTGGTCCCGACGTCGAGCCCGAGGGGGGTGGCACCGGCGGGGCGGGAGTCGATCTGGTCGATGCGGTCGATGGCGTCGTCGGCGACCTTCCAGAGGTGGTCCGTGCTCATGCTCTTACCCTCCGATTCCTTTCATCCGGGCCCGATGCCGTGCTGGGGTCGGCGTGCGGGCGTATTATGGCCGAACTCCGCGGCCGGCGTCCGGCCGCCCGTGGAGGTGCCATCCGGCGGGCCGCTCGAGGTGCTGCGGGTCGTTGCTGGGATGGGGGCGGGCCTGGGGCGGGAGGCGGCGGACCGACCGTCCTCTTCCTGGGCGGCGAGCCAGGCGTCGAAGGTCGCCTGACGCTCCCGGCGCAGGTCCTCCACGCTTCGGCCCTCGGCGCGAGCCTCCTGCTCCAGGGCCCGCTCTGCGGCCCGGACGCCCGCCCACGGCTCGCCGAACGACTCGAGGAAGTGCTCGTCGTACCCGAAGCCGAACAGGGCCACGCTCGGCGTCGCTACCTGGTAGTGGTTGGGCAGGCCGAAGTCCTCGAACGGGAAGCCGCGGGCCCAGTCGAGGTGGTGCCCGATCAGGTGCTTGCGCGGGTTGACGCTGGTCAGGCCGTGGGCCACGCACATCTCGGGCTCGATCGCGTATCGGTGCCGCAGGTAGTCGGTGAGGTTGCGCCCGGCCGCGAACTGGGCCTGGGTGATGGGGAGCGCGTGTCCCCCCTCCCAGCGAGTCTCGAACGAGATCCCCAGGAAGGCGTGGTTCAGGTTCAGGTAGACCCGGTCCCCGACCGCCCAGATCGAGTGGCCGGCGTGGTTCGCCTTGCTCCCCTCGTCGACCACCCGGAACACCTGGCCGAAGCGGTCGATCAGGTAGTGATAGACGTTGTTCCGCTGCAGGTACCTGAGCAGGCGCTGGCTGCTGTCGACCAGGTTCTCGTTGAAGGTGGCATCGAGCGGCCAGATGTCGCTCTCGGAGGTGTGGAAGAGGATCCCGACCGGCTCTCCGAGCACCTCGTTCCCCATCCCCTTGCCGACCGTGAAGACCCGGAAGCGCCGGGGCTCGCCGACCACCGCGTAGCCGGTCTCGATCCGGAGGCCGTTGCTGTAGAGCTCCCAACCGTCTCCGCGCTCCACGCACCAGATCCCCTTCGGCGTCACCCCCTTGGGAACGAACGTCTCGGCCCCGTCGGGCCGGGACGAGAGCGGCGGCTCGGCCGTCAGCGGAGCAGACGAGGGCGCCGACCCCGTCTGGTCAGTCTCTCCCAGGAGCGCGTGCGCGCCGCCGGAGATGCCGAGGGCCAGGGTCAGCACCGCCAGCGCGGCCACCGCGCGGCTGGCCAGGATCCACCGCCGCGAGTCACGGTTGCCCAGTATCGGGCGGGCCAGCGGGTCCGAGCCGAGCAGACGCCGTAGCCCTTCCACGCTGACCGCGCGATGCAGCCAGTGGCTCAGCGGCGTGGTGGGGACGGCGGTTAGACTGGCGTCGATGCCGTGGTCGCGGAGCAGCGAGCGGCGGAGGTAGCGCAGCTTGACCGCGGCGTCGCAGATCTCCCGCCCGCGCTTGTCGACGGCACGCACGGAACCGACACCCCCTCCCTTGGGGAGGCGCTGGCTCGTTCTCGAAGCAATCCCTCCGCCCGCCCGGGCTGCCGGAGGCATCGTGGTTCAAACCTCCCAAAAGACTCCAGGCAAAAGGGATTATAGGACTCGCTCCGGCCCAAGTCGAGAGCTCCCGGGCGCCGACGGCGCTGGCATCGGGAGGCTGGCCGCCCCGGTCGAGGGGCCTTGGGTCGGGGCCGTGGTACCGCTAGAATGTCGGGGAGGTCGTGCGGCCATGACGAGACCGAGCGATGACGTCCGCCGGAACCCGCGCCAGGCCACCCAGATCGAAGGCTCCCTCGCCGGACGCACCACCGAGCGCGTCTCCGTGATCGACCTGAGCCCGACCGGCTGCCTGGTGCGCTGCACCGCTCACCACGAGCCGGGCAGCATCCTGGACCTCCAGATGACCCTGGCGGGAGCCCCCTTCGACGCCAAGGTGCAGGTGGCCCAGAGCTCGCTCGACGGCGCGTGGCCCGAGGGCGAGACGCGATACCTGGCGGGGCTCGCGTTCCTCGCGCTCCGGGCGCGTGACGAGGCTCGACTCCTGCGGTTCCTCGAGACCCTGCGGCGCCGGGAATGCGCACCAAGTCGCTGAAGATCGCCACCGCCCGCGAGCTGCGGCCGCTGCTCGCAGAGGAGGCCGCGCACTGGGCCGACCAGCTCCTCTGGGACTATCGGGACGTGGCGGCGGCGGTAGAGACGGGCCTGGACCGCCGGGCCCTGGCGGGCTGGATGCTGGAGGAGACGGGGCGTCCGGTCGCCTACTGCTACTACATGCTCGAGGGGGGGCGGACCATCGTCGGCTCGGTCTTCGTGACCGCCGGCCGGCGCGGGCAGGGGATCGAGGAGTCCTTGCTGGCATCGGTCCTGGCGGAGGCGCAGGCCGACCGGGAGCAGAGCCGGGTGGAGTGCCAGACCCTGTTCTCGACCTCGCGGGGGGCGGATGGGTGCTTCGAGCGGGCCGGCTTCGTGGGGCGCCCCCGCCGCTACATGATGCGGGGCCTCGAGGACTGGGTGGCTTCGCCCGGCGAGCGCCCCGCGCTGCGGCCGTTCCGGCGCTCCGACCTCGCCGCCGCCGCAGATGTCATCCATGAGAGCCACCGCGGAAGCCTGGATGCCGCCCTCAACCGGACCTACTCCACGCCGGAGCGCTGCCGCGGGTTCGTCGAGACGCTGGTGCTGCGCTCCGGGTGTGGCCACTTCAACGCGGCCGCCTCGTTCGTTGCCGAGGAGGGAAACACCATCGTCGGCGTGGTGCTGGCCAGCTTCCTCTCGCCCAAGAACGGCCACATCTGCCAGGTGTCGGTCCGGCCCTCGGCCCAGCGGAGAGGGACCGGCGGCCAGCTCATGGCGGCGGCGATGGACGCGTTCCAGAGCCAAGGGCTGGCGGTGGCCAGCCTCTCGGTGACGGTCGGGAACGACGGCGCCGGCCGTCTGTACGAGCGTCTGGGCTACCGGGTCCGCCGCCAGTTCGCCGCCCACGCCTGGGTCCGGCCCCCCGCGCGAATCGAGCTACCCGCGTGATCCTGTCGCTGACCGCCGCGCTGCTCTCGGCCGGGGTCGGTGGCGAGCGTCCGGTGGTGGTGATGACGCCAGAGGTGGTGGGCTCGCCGGCGCCGCCTTCGTGGGTGGTGGCCGTGATTGCCGAAGAGCTGCCCCGGGCCCTCGACTGCCTGGGGGTGGTGGCCCTGACCCGCAGTGATCGCCTGCGCGCCCAGGAGACGCTGGCCCTGCCGACCGGCCGGCTGAGCCTGGCCAGCTCGATCCACCTCTCCGAGGCGGTCGGGGCGTCGTACCTGGTCCTCGGCCGCGTCGAGCAGCGCGAGCAGGCGCTCCAGGTGGCGCTGCGCGTCGTCGACCTCGACGCCGCTCGGCTGGCCGGGGGGGTCGCGGCGGGCGGCGACCCGGAACGGCTCTCGGTGCTGATCACAGAGCTGGCCCGCGGGATCGCCAGGCGAGTGGTGCCGGGGGCGGAGCCGGTGTCCCCCTGCTCGGAGCCGGCATCCAGCGAGGCCCTTCGATCGCTCGGCGAGGGGCTTTCCGGGATCGGCTCGGAAGCGCGAGCCCGGCACCTGGGCCGGGCGTTGGACCTGGACCCGGGCCTTGTGTCGGCTCGGCTGGCCCTGGCGCGAGAGCTGGCGTCGCTGGGAGACGCCGATGCCGCGCTCCGGCAGCTCGCTGCGGTGCCCGACACCGGGCCGGCGGCCAGCGAGGCGCGCTTCCTGATGGGCGTGGTGGCGCTGCAGGCCGGCCGGGCGAGCGAGGCAGCGGAGGTCTTCGGCCGGCTCGCCGAGGCGGGCTCGCCGGGACCGGCCCTGCTCAACGACCAGGCGGTGGCGCTTCGACGCGCAGGCGATCCGTCGGGCCAGGCGATCGGCATGCTCCGGCGCGCCGCCGAGGCGGCTCCGGGAGCGACCACGCCCGCCTTCAACCTGGCTCGGGCGCTGGTGGACGAAGGGGCCTCCGAGGAGGCCGCGTTCTGGGCGCGCGGCGTGCTCCAGAAGCGGCCTCACGATGCGGAGGCCTACCTCCTGCTCGAGCGGGCGACCCGCGCCGGGCCGCCGGCCAGCGGGCTGCGGCCGCTTCCGGCCGAACGGGTGGTCCCCTCCGAGCGGCTGCTCGAGCGGGATGCCGACCAGGACGCCGACCAGGACGCCCTGGTCTTGGCACACCTCGACCGCGCCGAGGCGCTGCTCGAGGCGGGGCGCCACCAGGCGGCGGCCGGGGTGCTGCAGCGGGCCGCCTACCTGGACCCGTTCAGCGGCCGCGCCCACCTGCTCATGGCCCGCGCCTACCGGGCCCAAGGCGAGCTGGAGCTGGCCGTGGGGGAGCTGCGGATGGCGCTGTGGTGTCGCAGCGACCCCGCGGCGCACATGGAGCTGGCCGAGACGCTGTGGGAGCTGGGGCGACTCGAGGAGGCGCGGGGTCACGCCCGGTCGGTGCTTCGGGTCGATCCGGAGAACCCGGAGGCCCGGCGGATCCTGGGTGCTCGCTGAGCCCGTCGGCCGCCGCACCGGGCCGGCGGTGGCTATAATCGCCTCGATGCTCGCCCTCACGCTGTCGACGTTGCTCCTGGCCTCCGCTGCCGGGGCCGCTCAGGAGCCTCCCGCCGTCCTCTCGGCGGCCGCGGCCGACTCCTTCGACCAGAAGCTGCGGGCGCTGCTGGCCCGCGCCCGGCAGCCGCTCGACGAGCGCGCGGAGCGGATCGCGGTGACCGAGGCCGAGGTGAACTCCTACCTGGGTCTGCGTCTTCTGCCGCGGCTTCCGCCCGGCGTGTCCGGCCTCACGGTGAGGCTCGGCAAGGGGGTTCTCGAGGCCCGGGCCCTGGTCGACGTGGATCAGGTGCGGGCTCGTCTGGAGGGCGGCGCGTGGGCGCCGCTCTCGCTGCTCACTGGCAACGTGGCGGTCGAGCTGGCCAGTCGGATCATCTCTGACGACGGGTTCGCCCGCCTCGAGGTCCAGGAGGTCTGGGTCGGCTCGATGCCGGTGCCGACGTCGGCGGTGGAGAGGTTGGTGGCCGCGTGGACTCGGACGGCGCAGAACCCGGAGGGCTTCGACATCCTCTCGCCCTTCCGGCTCCCCTACTCCGTCAAGCGGGTCCGGGTCCGTCCCGGGCTGGCCTCCCTGGAGTTCTGACCGCTCCGGCCACCGGCGCCAGCGCATGGAGCTGAGGGCGGCCGTCCAGTCGGTCAAGGGGATCGGCCCCAAGCGCGCGGAGGCCCTGGCCGAGGCCGGCGTGGTCACCATCGAGGACCTGCTGGGCTGGCTCCCGCTGCGCTACGAGGACCGGCGGGTGCTGGTGGCGCTCGGCCAGCTCCAGCCGGGTCAGCCGGCCCTGGTCTGCGGCACGGTGATGACGGCCTCGTTACGTCGTGGGCGCCGGATGTCGCTGTTCGAGATCCAGATCCAGGACGGCACCGGTCGGCTCCGCGCCATCTGGTTCAACCAACCCTTCCTGCGCCAGTCGCTGGTGCGGGGCTGCCGGGTGGTGCTGTTCGGGAAGGTCGAGCGGGATGCCCGCCATCGGGGCGGACGGGTGATGGCCTCGCCGCAGCATGAGGTCCTGGAGGACGAGGAGCCGGGGGGGCACGTCCACAGCGGCCGCATCGTTCCCGTCTACGAGAGGCTCGGCCCGCTCACTGGCAACACGCTGCGGCGCATCCTCACCGAGCTGGTGCGCGGCCTCCCGAAGGACCTTCCCGACGTCCTGGGGCCGGAGGTCCGCCGGCGCCTCGGAGTGGGAGGGCGGCTGCAAGCCCTTCGGGAGGTCCACGATCCCGCCGACTCGGACCTCGACGAGCTGAACCGGGGGCGGAGCCCCGGCCACCAGCGCCTGATCCTCGAAGAGCTGTTCCTGTTCCAGCTCGGCCTGGCCTATCGGCACGGGCTCGAGCAGCGCCGGCGGGGCATCGCGTTCCAGGTGTCGGAGCGCACCCGTCGCGCCGCTCGCGAGGTGCTTCCCTTCCGCCTCACCTCGGCCCAGAGACGGGTGGTCCGCGAGATCGTCGACGACATGCGCTCGCCCAGGCCCATGAACCGGCTGCTGCAGGGCGACGTCGGCTCCGGGAAGACCGTGGTGGCCCTGATGGCGATGGTGGTGGCGGTGGAGGACGGCTACCAGGCCGCATTGATGGCGCCCACCGAGGTGCTGGCCGAGCAGCACCACCTGACCCTGCGCGAGCTGCTGAGGAGCCGCCCGTACCGGGTCGAGCTGGTGAGCGGCTCGCTGGCGGGTCGGGCTCGTAAGACGGCCCACGCCCGAGTGGCCGACGGGACGGCCCGGATCGCCGTGGGGACCCACGCCCTGATCCAGGAGTCGGTGACGTTCCAGCGCCTCGGCCTGGTGATCGTCGACGAGCAGCATCGGTTCGGGGTGCTGCAGCGGGAGCGGCTCCGCCAGAAGGGGGGGCCGGTCGATGTGCTGGTGATGACGGCCACGCCGATCCCCAGGACCCTGGCGCTGACCGCCTACGGCGATCTCGACACCTCGGTGCTGGAAGAGCGGCCGCCCGGACGTAGCCCGGTGCGGACGTTGCACCGCTCGGCGACGGGGCGCCGCGAGGTGGTCGACCTGGTGCGCCGAGAGGTGCGAGAGGGGGGGCAGGCCTTCGTCGTCTACCCGCTGGTGGCGGAGTCCGAGAAGCTGGAGGACGTCCGTGCGGTGACCCAGATGGCCGGGGAGTGGAGCCGGGAGCTGGCGGAGGCCCGGGTGGGGATCCTGCACGGGCGCCTTTCGGGCGCCGTGAAGGAGCAGGTGATGCTGGCCTTCGGTCGCCGGGAGCTCGACGTGCTGGTGAGCACCACCGTGATCGAGGTGGGGATCGACGTCCCGAACGCGTCGGTGATGGTGATCGAGCATGCCGAGCGCTTCGGCCTGGCCCAGCTCCACCAGCTCCGCGGGCGGGTGGGCCGAGGCCAGCGCCCCGCCACCTGCGTGCTGCTGAGCCACGGGCGGCTCTCGCCCGAGGCCCGCGAGCGGCTCGCCGTCATGGTCGAGACCGACGACGGCTTCCGGATCGCCGAGCGGGACCTGGAGATCCGGGGCCCCGGCGACTTCTTCGGCACCCGCCAGTGGGGGGTGCCGAACCTGCGGATCGCCCGCCTGGAGCGGGATCGGGACCTGCTCGAGCACGCTCGGCAGGTGGCCTTCGGGTATGCTCGCGATCGGCCCGCGGCCGACGTCGAGGAGCTGCTGCGGGCAGACCTGCCCGGCGGCGGCTGGGAGCGCCGCTTCGGGCTGGCGCTTTTGGGCTGAGGGGGCGGGCGTGCCGCGGATCATCTCGGGTCGGTATCGGGGCCGACGTCTCAAGACGCCGGCAGGGGCGGCGACACGGCCGACGGCGAGTCGGGTGCGGCAGGTGCTGTTCGACATCCTGGCCCCGGAGCTGCCTGGGTGTCGGTTCCTCGACGCCTTTGCGGGCAGCGGCGGGGTGGGGCTCGAGGCGCTGTCGCGGGGGGCCGCCCAGGTGGTGCTGGTGGAGCGTGGCCGAGCGGCGCTTGCGGCGCTGCGGGCCAACCTCGAGTCGCTCGGCGGGGATCCACGGGTCGAGCTGCGGCGGGACGACGGCCTGGTCGCGCTGCGAGCCGCCGCTCGGCGGGGGACGGCCGCGTTCGACCTCATCTTCCTCGATCCGCCCTACGAGAGCGAGCTGGCCCGGGCCGCGCTCGAGGTCATCGCCGACGGAGGAGCCCTGCGGGCGGGAGGGACGGTGGTGGTCGAGCACTTCCACAAGCGGCCGCTACCGGAGACAATAGGGCGGCTGGCGCGGGACCGAGTGGTGCGGGTGGGGGACCACCTGCTGAGCTTCTATCGGCTGGCGCCGAGCGAGCAGGGAGGAGGGTCCGAGGTTGCGTGAGTCGCGCCGTTCGCTGGCCGTCTTCCCGGGCTCGTTCGATCCGATCACCAACGGGCACGTCGACATCATCGCGCGGGCCACCAGCGTCTTCGAGGAGCTGATCGTGGCGGTGCTGGTCAACCCCGAGAAGCAGCCGCTGTTCACCGTCGAGGAGCGGGTGGCGATGATTCGCAGGGCCTATCGGGGCAACCGCCGGGTGCGCGTCGACACCTTCTCGGGTCTCCTCGTCGACTACGCCCAGGCGGTCGGCGCCCAGGTGATCGTGCGGGGCCTGCGTGCCATCTCCGACTTCGAGTTCGAGTTCCAGATGGCCCTCATGAACCGGCGCCTGAACCCGAGCATCGAGACCGTCTTCCTGATGCCGGCGGAGAGCTACTCCTATCTCTCGTCGCGGCTGGTCAAGGAGATCTTCCAGCTCGGGGGAGGGGTGGGCGGACTGGTCCCTCCGGTCGTCGAGCGTCGGCTCAGCCAGGCCTGCGGGACCCGGGCAGGGCAGCCGGTCCCGGGGACGGAGGCAAGGCGTCCAGTCCCGGGGACGAAGGCAAGGCGTCCAGTCCCGGGGCCCAAGCGGAGGCGATGAGCGCCCACCGAGGGTCGGCCCTGGACCTCTCCAGGCGCGCGCGGTCGCTCGAGGTGTCGCCGACGGTGTCGGTGTTTCAGCGAGCGCGGGAGCTCTCCGCCCGGGGGGTCCCGGTGCTGGACTTCAGCGTCGGCGAGCCGGATCAGCCGACACCGGACCACGTCCGGCTGGCCGCGGAGCGGGCGCTCCAGGCCGGTCGGACCCGGTACACGGTGGCCCTGGGGTTGCTCGAGCTGCGACAGGCCATCGTCCGTCGCTACCTCGCCGACTATCAGGTGGCCTTCGCCCCGGACGAGGTGGCGGTGGCCAGCGGCGGCAAGTTCGCCCTGTACTCCGTCTGCCAGGTCCTGCTCGACCCCGGGGACGAGGTCCTGGTCCCCCATCCCTGCTGGCCGACCTTCAACGACGCCATCCGGCTGGCGGGAGGCCGGGCGGTCCCGGTGCCGACCTCGGAGCGCCACGGCTTCCGGATCACCGCTCGAGCCCTGGACCGCGCCGTCACTCGCCGGACCCGGGCGGTCGTGATCTGCTCCCCGTCGAACCCGACCGGCGCCGTGGTCTCTTCGCGGGAGCTGCTGGGCATCGCCCGTCTGGCCGAGCGGCGGGGCTTCACCCTGCTGTACGACGACACCTACGCCCACCTGACCTTCGGCGGTGACCCGCCTCCCTTGCGCCGTATCCGGGAGAGCATGGCCGACCGGCTGGTGATCCTGGGCACCGCCTCGAAGAGCTACTGCATGACCGGCTGGCGGATCGGCTGGGTGCTGGGCCCCCGGGCGCTGATCCAGGCCTGCGCTGGCCTCAACTCCCACAGCATCCAGTCGCCGGCCACCTTCGCCCAGCTCGGGGCGGTGGCGGCCCTCTCCGGCTCCCAGCGCTCGGTGCGACAACTGGCGCGCGAGTACCGTCGGCGGCGGGACCGCAGCTTTCGGGCGCTCGCGGCGATCCCGGGGGTCCGTTGCCTCGAGCCGGAGGGGGGCTTCTACCTGTTCCCGAACCTGAAGGCGTTCCTGAGCGACGACGTCCCCGATACGCTGACGCTGGCGGCGCGGCTTCTGGACGAGGAGCGGGTGGCGGTGGTCCCCGGAGAGGGCTTCGGGGCCCCGGGGCACGTCCGGATCTCGTTCGCCCGGCCGATCCCGGAGCTCGAGCAGGGGATACGACGGCTCGGCTCGTACCTCGAGGCGTTGAGGGACCGTCCCCGTCCCCGGCGCCGCTCGGGGGGCCGAGCGTGACCCACCTGGAGCTGCGACCGGGCGTGGCCCTGCTGGTCTTCCTCCGAGAGCCCAAGGAGCGGATGTGGGGGAGGCTCGTGGAGATGCGGGCCGAGGGCGTGATCGTGCGCGGCCTCGACCTGGCGACCTTCGACGACTGGCTGCAGCAGGAGGCCCACAGTACCGAGAAGCTGATCGGGCCCGTCACGGT
>CAZNNH010000005.1:88554-93636 GCA_964574335.1 uncultured Acidobacteriota bacterium
CCCATGCATCGCATCGAGCGCCTGGAGGTCGACGAGACCGTCGGCCCGGTGGTGAGCTGCTCGGACCGCTTCGAGGCGGGCGTCGGACGGTCGGTGGCCGAGGCGATCCCGCTGCCGCTCGGGTCCGGCCGAAGTCGCCCGGCTAGTAGCCGGCGAAGAAGAACCCGTCGTTGAGCGGGCCCACCGCGGCGAGGAAGGTCGGGAACAGCAGCGAGACCTCGCCGGGGAGGCACTCCGCGGCGCCTCGGCCACGGCCCGGCCACGGCCGCCAGGCGCCGGCCTGCGGGTGGCTCCAGTACTGGGAGTAGCCGGCAGCGGCCTGGTCGCCGCGATAGTAGGCGGCGATGGAGTAGGGGTCTTCTCGGGGTGTGGCGGCCCAGGCCGACTCCGGTGATCGAGGGTTGCCCGCCATCGGCGGGACGTAGCCGAACGGCGCCGGCGACGAGCGGTAGAAGGACGCCAGGTCGTAGGGGTTGCCCAACACCTGGAGGTGGGGGCGAGGGACGGCCTCGTCGGTCTCGTCGTCGGCCTGGCTGTCGACCGGGTTGTCGACATCGCCTTGGATCGAAACCTCGCCTTGGGGCGTGACCTCGTCCTCGGCCCACGCCGGGCTCGCCAGCAGGAGCGACACACCGATCATCAGCCACGGGCTCTTCATGCCTGACCTCCGTCTGCCTCCATTAGCCCAGAGCGGGCGCGCCTTCGTCTGTGATCGCCGACACAGTTGCTGGGTCTGTGGTGGGCGACCAGAGGTCGTGGCGCGCTGGGGCTTTGTCGCTATAATACGTCGGCTCTTGGACCCGCCGCCCGGGCGAAACCCGCGCGGTCCTGGTTGGAAGTGTCGGCCAATCAGGGATTCATCGGGCGGACCTAGGAAAAACGCCCATCACGCAAATCACATGCCTTTGCCTTGCTGCTGTCACAGAGTGCAATCCGGGTGAAGTCATTCTCGTTGAGTAAGTTGAGCCCCGCTCCCCGCACCCTTTCCACACCCTTTTCCACAGTTTCTGTGGAATCGGAGCGGTGCGGCGGCGGTGTGTCCGGGGCCGGTTCCGTGTCGCTGCCGCAGCGACTCATTGGAGTGCCATGATCAAGAAACAACGCCTGTTCACGCCCGGTCCGACGCCGCTGATGCCAGCGGTTCAGGAAGCCCTGGGCCGGCCCATCATCCACGCCCGGACCGACGAGTTCCGGGCCCTCTTCGTCGAGTGTCTGAAGGGCCTCCAGGCCTTTCTCCACACCTCCAGCGAGACGCTGATCCTGGCCGCTTCGGGGAGCGGCGCCATGGAAGCGGCCGCGATCAACGTGGTGGCGCCCGGCGAGCGGGTGCTGGCGCTGGTGGCCGGGAACTTCGGCGAGCGGTGGGCCCAGATCGCGCGCTCGCACGGGATGGACGTCCGGGTCCTGGAGGCCCGCTGGGGAGAGGCGGTGACGCCCGACCAGGTGGCCCAGGCCCTCTCCGAGGAGCCCGAGGCGCGGGCGGTCTTCGTCCAGCACTCCGAGTCGTCGACCGGTGTCGCCCACGACATCGAGCGCCTGGCGGCCGTGGTCAAGGCGCACGGCAAGGCGCTGTTGATCGTCGACGCGATCTCGGGCGCCGGCGCCATGCCCCTCGAGACCGACGCCTGGGGCGTCGACGTGGTGGTGGTGGGGAGCCAGAAGACGCTGTCGCTTCCCCCCGGCCTGGCGTTCCTCTCGCTTGGCCCGCGAGCCCTCGAGCGGATCGACGCCTGTCCGACCCCGCGCTTCTACTTCGACCTGCGCCGGGAGCGGAAGGGGCAGCAGCAGGGAACCACCGCCTACACGCCGGCCATCTCCCACATCGTGGCTCTGAAGGCGGCCCTCGACTTCGTCGAGGGCATCGGCGGGGTGGACGTGATGGTGCACAACGCGGCCACCCTGGCGGCGATGACGCGGGCGGCCGCCGAGGCTCTGGGCCTGTCGCTGGTGGCCCCCCGCGACCACGGCGACGCGCTGACCGCGCTCTTCCCTCCCAAGGGCATCGAGGCTCCCGCCATCGTCAAGGCGCTCAAGGGGGAGTTCGGCGCCACGGTGGCGGGGGGGCAAGGCCAGCTCAAGGGCAAGATCTTCCGGATCGCCCACCTCGGCTACTACGACGCCATCGACGGGCTGGGCATCCTGGGGGCGCTCGAGGTGGCGCTCTCGCGCCTCGGACACTCGTTCGAGGCGGGCGCCGGGCTGGCGGCGGCCCAGCGTGAGTATCTGCGACGGTGTCCGGCTGGAGGTGGCAAGTGAGCTACAAGATCCTGGCGCTCGAGGGCGTCACCGCCCGTGGCCTGGAGATCCTGAAGCAGGAGGGCTGGAGCGTCGACGAGGACAAGGCGCTCAAGCCGGAGGAGCTCCGGGCCCGCCTCGCCCCCTATCACGCGATCCTGATCCGCAGCGGCACCAAGGTCACGGCCGAGGCGCTGGAAGGGGCAGAGAACCTGAAGGTGATCGGCCGGCCCGGCGTCGGCGTCGACAACGTCGACCTGCAGGCGGCCACCCGACGCGGCGTGGTGGTGATGAACTCGCCGGGCGGGAACATGGTCTCGACCGCCGAGCTGACCCTGGCCCTGCTGCTGGCCCTGGCGCGGAACATCCCCCAGGCCAACGCCTCGATCAAGAGCAAGACCTGGGACCGCAAGTCCTTCAAGGGGACCGAGGTCTGCGGGAAGCGGATCGGCGTGATCGGGCTCGGGCGGATCGGCCGGGAGGTGGCCCTGCGCTGCCACGCGATGGGCATGGAGGTGCTGGCGTCGGACCCGTTCGTCTCGGCGGCCGCCGCCGAGGCGGTCTACGCCCGCCTGGTCTCGCTCCCCGAGCTGCTGCAGGGCTCGGACTTCATCACCCTGCACACCACCATCACCCGTGACACCCGCCACCTGATCGACGCCGACGCGATCGCGATGATGAAGCCCGGGGTCCGGATCATCAACGCCGCTCGCGGCGCCCTGATCGACCCGGACGCGCTGTTGGCGGGCCTGGAGAGCGGCCGGGTGGCCGGCGCCGCGCTCGACGTCCACGCCAAGGAGCCGCCCGAGGACTGGCGGCTGGCCCAGCACCCCAAGGTGGTGGCCACGCCGCACGTGGGCGCCTCCACCACCGAGGCGCAGGAGCGGGTGGGCACCGACATCGCGATCCAGGTGCGCGACTTCCTGAAGGGCGGGCTGATCACCAACGCGGTCAACTTCTTCTCCTTCCCCGGGGACACCTACGACCAGGTGCGGCCGGCGATGGACCTGGCGGAGCGGCTCGCCTCGCTCTTGTCCCAGGCCTGCCCGGGGACCCCCGAGCGGCTCGAGTTCGGCGTGTACGGTGAGCTCGAGGAGCTGGAGGCCAAGCCGATCCTATCGGCGGCGGTGACCGGCCTGCTGCGTCCGGCGCTGGGCAACGGGGTGACCCTGGTCAACGCCCTCAGCCTGGCCAAGGAGCGGGGGATCGAGGTGGTCGAGGCCACCTCCTCGGCGCGGATCGCCTTCTCCAACCTGGTGGCGCTGCGCCTCAAGACCAGCGAGGCGGAGCTGTCGATCGCGGGGACGCTGTTCGGTCCCAACCAGCTCCGGGTGGTCGAGGTGGACGGGGTGGAGATCGACGCCATCCCGCGCGGCCACATGCTGCTGATCAAGAACGACGACAAGCCCGGCGTGGTGGGCCAGCTCGGCACCCGGCTCGGGGCCTGCTCGGTGAACATCTCCAGGATGAGCGTGGGGACCCGCGCCGGCTCGGTGCGGGCCGTGATGCTGCTCGGCGTGGACAACCCGGTACCGCCCGAGACGCTGGCCGAGATCGGCCGGACCGAGGGTGTCCGCGAGGTCCGGGGGATCCAGTTGGACTGACTCCGTCATCCTGAGGGCGCCGGCTCGCCGGCGCCCGAAGGATCCGGGACTCGGCCGTCTACTTGACCGGGGCCGGCAGGCTTCGGGCCGCCACCAGGGCCTTGAGGAAGTCGCGGTTCATCCGGGCGATGAACGGCAGCTTGATCTCCTTGGGGCAGACCGCCTCGCACTCGCCGTGGTTGGTGCAGGTGCCGAAGCCGGCCGCATCCATCGCCGCCACCATCTTGACCACCCGGTCGCTGCGCTCCGCCTGGCCCTGGGGGAGCAGCCCCAGGTGGGAGACCTTGGCGGCCGTGAACAGCATCGCGGAGGCGTTGGGGCAGGCCGCCACGCAGGCGCCGCAGCCGATGCAGGCGGCCGCGTCCATGGCCAGGTCGGCGGTCTCCTTGGCGATCGGGACCGAGTTGGCGTCGGGGGCGTTGCCGGTGGCCACCGAGACGTAGCCTCCCGCCTGGATGATGAGGTCGAGCGGGGTGCGGTCGACCACCAGGTCCTTGAGCACCGGGAACGGCTTGGCCCGCCACGGCTCGATGGTGAGCTCGTCGCCGTCCTTGAACGAGCGCATGTGGAGCTGGCAGGTGGTGGTGGCCGCCCGCGGCCCGTGGGGGGTGCCATTGATCACCATGCCGCAGGTCCCGCAGATCCCCTCGCGGCAGTCGTGGTCGAAGGCGATCGGCTCCTCGCCCTTCTTGATCAGCCGCTCGTTGACGACGTCGAGCATCTCCAGGAACGACATGTCCGGGCTGATGTCCTGCGCCTCGTAGCGCACGAAGCGCCCCTGGGCGTTCTTGTTCTTCTGACGCCAGACGTGAAGCGTGAGGTTCATTTGTAGCTCCGGGTCGCCAGGTGGACGTACTCGAACTCCAGCGGCTCCTTGTTCAGGATCGGCGGCTTTCCTTCCCCGCCGTACTCCCAGGCCGAGACGTAGCAGTAGTCCTGGTCGTTGCGCTTGGCCTCGCCCTCCTCGGTCTGGTGCTCTTCGCGGAAGTGGGCGCCGCAGGACTCGTTGCGGTCCAGGGCGTCGTGGCACATCAGCTCGCCGAGCTCCAGGAAGTCGGCCACCCGCCCCGCCTTCTCCAGCGACTGGTTGATCTCGTCTCCGCTGCCGAGCACGGTGACGTCGCGCCAGAACTCCTCGCGGAGCTCCGGGATCTTCTGGAGCGCGGTCTTGAGCCCCGTCTCGTTGCGCCCCATCCCGCAGTACTCCCACATCAGCTTGCCGAGCTCGCGGTGGAAGTCGTCG
>CAZNNH010000006.1:0-43683 GCA_964574335.1 uncultured Acidobacteriota bacterium
GAGGGCGCCTACGGCTCAGGCGGCTTCTTCAGCGACGATCGGCTCTCGGGTGGCGGGCTGCTCGGGCTGCTGGGCACCCTCTCCGACATCGTCGACGGGAGCGACTTCATCGACTGACGGCCGCCCGCCTACCGGCAGATGCGGCGGACATCGTCGATCGTCGGCGGGCGGACCTCCGGGACATCTCGCTCCTGATCCACTCCTGTGCCTCCTCGAAGGTCTCGAACCGGAAAAGACCCCTGGGCGCCAGCCCGGCGTCCCGTAGGGCCCACGCAGTGCGCAGCAGCGCGTCGGCCGAGGCCAGGCTCGCCCTCGCCTCCCGCCGGCGGCCGACGACCTTCGACGCAAGCATGTCGATCTCGCGGCCCTGCATCTCCTCCCCAGGGTAACTCCTCCGCGCGCGCCGGGGGTGCAAAGGTGGAGCCAGGACCGCGGCTCATCCGCTTCGTCATCCCGGCTTCCGCCTCCGTCCCGAGAGCCCGACGCCAGGCCGCAATCCGAATGGGAACGGAGCTGGGCACTCCTGTAGCTGGAGCGGGTCTCATTCCTTCAGTTTTCCACTTGACAGCTTTTCGGAGGCGGGCCTGCGGAAAGCACGGACGCCCACCAGAACGCCTCTCTCGCAAGCGCACACGGCCGACGGGAGAAGCAATGGTGCCAGGTGTCTCGCGAAGCATGTTGCCGGCGTGGGGTGCGATGGTCGGCCTCTCCGATGGTCGCGAAGGGCCGGCCTATGTTCCAGGCATGAGCATCACACCGACGACCACGCTCGAGGAGCTCGAGGATGACGTGCTGCTGGAACGGGTCCGCATCCTGGCGAACGACTCGCGGCGCATCGAGGCCGATCTCATCGCCCACCTCGCCGAGGTCGACGCGCGCGGGATCCTGGCACGGCACGTCCCGTCCTCGATGTTCGGCTACTGCACCGAGGCGCTGAACCTCTCCGAGTCCGAGGCCTATCCTCGCATCGCGGTGGCCCGGGCCTCGCGGAAGCACCCGATGCTGCTGGAGATGCTGGCCGACGGACGGCTGCACCTCACCGGCGCCGGCAAGCTGGCGCCCCACCTGACGGTGGAGAACCGCGACGGCCTGCTCCTCCGCGCCACCCGCCGGTCGAAGCGCCGGATCGAGGAGCTGATCGCCGAGCTGTCGCCTCAGCCCGACGTCCCGGCGCGGATCAGGAAGCTGCCCGAGAAGCCGGCCGCTCGCCAACTGCGTCCGGACGCAGTTGGCGGCCAGGTCGCACCACCCGCGGCCGCGGCGTCGGCCGCAGTCGATACCGGAGGCCCGTCACCTCTGGTCGATGCCGCTCCTCTCACGGTCGATGGCGCCCTCCCGGTGCAACTTCCGGACGGTGCGGTCGCCGTAGGACAGGTGTCGCCACTGGCGCCCGTCGCGGCGCCGCCGGTCCGGCCGGCACTGACGGCCCCCGCGCGGATCTCGCCGCTGTCGCCCTTACGCTTCAAGGTCGAGCTCACGCATCTGCGAAGCTGCGGGAGAAGCTCGTGCGGTTGCAGGAACTGATGCGCCGCAGCGTTTCGGGCGGCGACCTGGCGGCCGTCATCGAGGCGGCGGTGACGGAGAAGCTGGAGCGCCTCGAGACCCGGCGCTACGCGCAGACCAAGGCTCCCCGCAAGAAGCTGGCGGAGACCGACACCTCGCCGAGATCGCGCAGTATCCCGGCGGCGGTCCGGCGGGCGGTGTACCAGCGGGAAAGGGGGCCGCTGCACGTTCGTGGACGCGCAAGGCAAGCGCTGCACGGAACGCCACCGGCTGGAGTACCACCACCATGGCAGGGCCTGGGCGCGGGGCGGCGATCACAGCGTAGGGAACGTCCGGCTCGCGTGTCTTCGCCATCACGAGCATCTGGCTGACCTCGAGTACGGCCGGGTGTGGATGGAGCGCTGCCGCCGCTCGGGCGCCGCCGCAGCTTCACGGGCAACGTCGACCGGCTGACACGGGCCCACCCTGGCACTGGGAGGGACGGGCGCCCAGGGTGCCGCCTGGCGGATGGCTGGCGGAGCGTACGCGAGCGGCTCGGCGAGTCGGGCGGCGGCGGAGCCGCCGAGGCTCAGCACCAACACCGGTCAATCGCCCGCCTTGGCCGCGTGGCGCGGCACCTCTCGGGCTCGCCTCACGCGAAACAGCAGAGAGGCTCGGTCAGCTCTTCAGGAGCGGAGCGTTTGGCGCCCGGGTGCCGGCACCCGTAGACTGGAGGCCTTCGGCTCAAGTGCACCACCTGCCGTCGCGAGCCGCCAGGACCGGCGGCGAAGGAGGCCCCTCGTGATCAGGCAACGTCGAACCCCGTCCCTGGTGGCCGTGCTGCTCGCGGCCGTTCTCGTCACCACCCTCGCCGCGGCCGACGAGAACCCCGAGACCTGGCCGACGGTCGAGACCAAGACCGAGGGCATGCAGCCCATCGACGGCTTCGTCCCCCTCTTCTGGGACGCGCACGCCGGCAAGCTCTACCTCGAGCTCCGCCGCTTCGACGCCGAGCTGCTCTACGTGGTCTCGCTCAGCGCTGGGGTCGGCTCGAACGACATCGGCCTCGACCGCGGCCAGCTCGGGGGCGAGCACGTGGTGGTCTTCCAGCGCAGCGGACCGCGGGTGCTGATGATCGAGCCCAACTACGCCTTCCGCGCCGGAAGCGACAACCCCGCCGAACGCCAGGCGGTGAGCGATGCCTTCGCGCGCTCGACATTGTGGGGCTTCGACGTGGTCGCGGAGTCCGAAGGCCGGGTGCTGGTGGACGCCACCGCCTTCTTGCTGCGCGACGCGCACGGCGTGGCGCGGGCCCTGGCGCGGGCCAAGCAGGGGTCGTACAGCCTCGACGCCGGCCGCTCCGCCGTCTACCTCCCCCGCACCAAGGGGTTCCCAAAGAACACCGAGATGGAGGCCACGCTCACCTTCACCACCAAGGACGAGCCGGGGGGCTGGGTCCGCAGCGTGACGCCGACCCCCGAGGCCCTGACCGTACGCCAGCACCTCTCGTTCGTCGAGCTTCCGCCGCCGGGCTTCCATCCCCGACGCGCGCGCCCCGGCGCCGGCTACTTCGGCGTCTCCTACGCCGACTACGCCGCGCCCCTCGGCCAGCCCCTGGAGCAGCGCTTCATCACCCGGCATCGCCTGGCGAAGAAAGACAAGAACGCCGCCGTCAGCGAGCCCGTCACGCCCCTCGTGTACTACCTCGACCCGGGCACGCCCGAGCCGGTGCGCTCGGCGCTGCTCGAAGGCGCCTCGTGGTGGAAAGACGCCTTCGAGGCCGCGGGCTTCCGTAACGCCTTCAAGGTAGAGATGCTCCCCGAGGACGCCGACCCGATGGACGTGCGCTACAACGTCATCCAGTGGGTGCACCGCTCCACCCGCGGCTGGAGTTACGGCTCCTCGGTGATCGACCCCCGCACCGGCGAGATCCTGAAGGGCCACGTCTCGCTGGGCTCGCTGCGGGTGCGCCAGGACTACCTGATCGCGGAGGGACTGCTCGCCCCCTACGAGAGCGGCGACGAGGACAAGGCGGCGGTGCGCGAGATGGCGCTCGGCCGCATCCGCCAGCTCGCCGCCCACGAGGTGGGGCACACGCTGGGCCTGGCCCACAACTACATCGCCTCGGCCCAGGGCCGGGCCTCGGTGATGGACTACCCCCACCCGCTGGTGAAGGTCGACGCTCAGGGACAGATCGACGTCTCCGACGCCTACGCGAAGGGGATCGGCGAGTGGGACAAGGTGGCCATCCGCTACGGCTACGAGCAGCTCCCGAAGGGCGCCGACGAGGCGGCCGCGCTCGAGCAAATCCTGAAGGACGCCCGCGGGCGCGGCCTGACGTTCCTGAGCGACCAGGACGCCCGTCCGCCGGGCAGCGCGCATCCCCTCGTGCACCTGTGGGACAACGGCACGGACGCGGTCGCCGAGCTGCAGCGGGTGATGGACGTGCGGCGGGTGGCCCTCGGGAGCTTCGGCCAGGCGGCGATCCGCCGCGGCCAGCCGCTGGCCACGCTCGAGGAGGCCCTGGTCCCCCTGTACCTGCACCATCGCTACCAGCTCGAGGCGGCGGTGAAGGTGGTGGGGGGCGTCTTGTACGAGTACGCGAAACGCGGCGACGGCCTGCGCCCACTGCAACGGGTACCCGCGGCCGACCAGGAGCGCGCCCTCGACGCGGTGCTGCGCACGCTCTCCCCAGCCGAGCTGGCCCTGCCTCCGGCCCTGCTCCAGCAGATCCCGCCGCGCCCGATGGGCTATGAGGCCCACCGCGAGCTTTTCCCCCGCTACACGGGGCTGGTCTTCGACGCGCTCAGCCCTGCGGCCGTGGCCGCCGACCTCTCGGTGGCGCTGCTGCTGCACCCGGAGCGCGCGGCGCGGCTGGTGGAGCAGCATGCCCTGGACTCGTCGCTGCCGGGGCTGGGGGACGTGCTGGACCGGCTGATCGACGACACCTTCGGGGCCGTGACCCACAGCGACTACGAGGCGGAGGTCTCGCGCCTCGTCCAGCGCGTCGTCGCCCACCGGCTGCTGCGGCTGTCGGCGGAGGCGGCGCTGCCCCAGGTGCGCGCCCTGGCGGCGTCCCGGCTGCAGGCGCTGGCCGACCGCCTGGGCAAGGCCGAGCCCGCCGCGGGCCCCGATGGTGCCCACGCCCGCGACCTGGCTCGGGAGATCCGCCGCCAGCTCGAGCGCCCGGCCGCCCCCGAAACGCCCCAGGCGGCGCCCGACGCCCCCCCGGGAAGCCCGATCGGCAGCCTGAGTGGCGCCCCGGCGTGGATGCCGCATCTGCCGGCAGCGGCCGGCGGCGGCCTCGACTGCGACGCGATGCCGCGGTGATGGGGAGCACAGGTGACGACGATCAGTCGGCCGGGTCGCCGTAGAGGTCGTCCCCACCCTCCGCACCCGCCATCAAGGAACGCCGCGGGTCTGGCGCCCGTATAGGTGCACGAGGGGCCATGCTGCGGATCGAGGCGGTCACCAAGCGCTGGCGCGGCGGGAAGGTTGCCGTCCGGGACTTCACCCTCCACGCGCCTGCGGGCGTCCTGGGGCTTCTGGGCCCGAACGGCGCCGGCAAGACGACGCTGATGCAGATGATCGCCACCCTCACCCGGCCGACGTCGGGACGGATCCTCTTCCAGGACGATGACGTGGTCCGGAGGCCGGATGCGATCCGCCGGCGGCTCGGCTACCTGCCCCAGGACTTCGGCGTCTACGACAACCTGACCGCGTTCGAGCTCCTCGACTACGTGGCGCGCCTCAAGGGCGTGCGCGGACGCCGGCAGGTCGAGCACCTCCTCGAGAGCGTCAACCTGCACACGGTGGCCCACCGCAACGTCGGGACCTTCTCGGGAGGGATGCGCCAGCGCCTCGGGATCGCCCAGGCCCTGCTCGCCGACCCGGCGCTCCTGATCGTCGACGAGCCGACCGCCGGCCTCGACCCGGAGGAGCGCGCGCGCTTCCGAAACCTGCTCTCCGAGCTGGGCCTCGGCCGGTTGGTGATCCTCTCGACGCACATCGTCTCCGACGTCGAGTCGATCGCCACCCACGTCGCCGTCATGCGTGAGGGACGCCTGGTGGCCTTCGGGACCGCAGAGCAGCTTCTGCGCGAGGCGACCGGCTGCGCCTGGGAGGCCACCCTCAGCTCCGAGGAGCTGGCCGCCCGGCGGTCGACGCTGGTCGTCTCCTCGGCCGTCCGGCACGCCGACGGCGTCCACGTCCGGCTGGTGGGCCCCACACCGCCAGTTCCCGGCGCCCGTTCGGTCGAGCCGACCCTCGAGGACGCCTACCTCTTCCTGGTACGGCGCGCCGCCGACGCTCCCGCCGAACCATGAGCCCCGGCGTCGAGCGCACGCTCGCGGTGGCGATCACGGACCTCCGGGCGCGACTCCGCCGCCCGACCTCAGGCTGGCTGGTCGCGGCGCTGGCGATCACCGCCTACTTCATGATCCCGGACCCCTCCTCCGGCAGCGGCCTGTTCGTGATCGACGGAGCGCGGGCTCGCTACACCTCGGAGGCCCTGGCCATCGCCACCGCCACGCTGCTGCCGCTGTTCGTCGGCCTGTTCGGCTTCTACGTCGTAAGCCGCGCCGTCGGCCTCGACGCCCGCACCGGCGTCGGGCCGCTGGTGGCCACCACACCGGTTCGGCGGGCCGAGTACCTGCTCGGGAAGCTGCTGGGGAGCACTCTCATCCTGGCCACGGTGACCGCCGCTTTCCTGGTCTGCATCATGGGCATGCACCTGGTGAGGGGCGAGGGACCTCTGCTGCCCCACGTCTACGTCGCTCACTACCTCGTGCTCGCTCTACCGTGCATCCTCGCCGTCGCGGCGTTCGCCCTTCTCTTCGAGACCGTGCCCGGGCTGGGCGGACGGGCCGGCGACTTCCTCTACTTCTTCCTCTGGTTCCTCATGCTGCCGCTGGCGCTGGAGGTGTGGAGGGGACGACTCCCGACCGCTCCGGGCTTTGGGTCCTTTCTGGACTTCGGCGGGATCGGCTTCGTGGTCGCCCAGGTGGCACGGATCACCGGGTCTTCGGCCATCGCGATCGGCGCCTCCACCTTCGACCCTACCAAGGCGCCCCTCGATCTCCCGGGCCTCCCGTTCACCGCCGAGACCCTCCTCTGGCGCGCGCGGAGCCTGCTCGTTCCGGTCCTGCTCGTGCTCGCCGCGCTCTCCTTCTTCCACCGCTTCGACCCCGCCCGCAGCCGGCCGGGGGCGGCGCCGGGTCGCCGGAACCCTCTGGCGCTGGCGCGGGCCCTGGCGCGTCCGTTCTCACGGCTGATGCTGGCCGTGGTCGATCGGCTGGGCCTCGACCGGATCGGGCCCCGGCTGGTACGGACCCTGGCGGCCGAGGTGCTCCTCACCGCGCGTCTCAACCCGCTGTTTCCCCTGGTGGTCGTGGTGGCTGCCGCACTGGCCGCCACGCTTCCGCCGGAAGCGCTCCGCACCGCGGCCTTGCCGGTGCTCACCGCCCTGCTCGTCCCCCTGCTGGCCGACATGCCGGTACGCGAGATCCTGGCGGGGATGACCGGGATCGTCCACGCGGCTCCGGGCGTGCGGAGTCGATTGGTGTCCCTGAAGCTGGCGACAGCCGCCAGCGTCGCCCTGCTCGTAACGGGCCTCCCGGCACTGCGCCTTCTGGCGCAGGAGCCACGCGCCGGCCTCTCGCTGATCCTCGGCAGCCTTCTCCTGGCGGCCGGCGCGGTGCTCCTCGGCCTCGCCACCCTGAGCCCCAAGCCCTTCATGGCCCTGGCCCTCGGCTTCTGGTACCTCGCCTTGAGCGCCGGCGGGAGCGTACCCGCCCTCGACTTCGCGGGCTTCGCGGCCGCCGCGACCCCCACTGTGCAGCTCTCCTACGCGGCGGTGATCGCCTGCTTCGCCTTCACGGCGATGATGCTCGGATGGCTGCAGGAACGCCTCGAAGGATGAGCCCGGCAGATGAGCTGGTCTTCGACGTGTGCTCGCCACGCGGCCGACGCATCTCGAGCCGGAGGGTCCTCCGCGACGCGGACATGGACCCGAGCGCGACGCTCGCCTTCCCCTCCGAGCCCGCCTCGGCATGGCCATCTCCGGCGCGCTCAACATCATGTCCATGGTCCACCCGCGCTTCCGGGCCTGATCCTCACCGCCCACGCCTGCCCCCGAGCGTGTATGATCGGACTCTCCCTAGGGACGGCGCGACGTTTCGGCTGTGAATCCCGGAAGCGGGCCGATACCCGACAACGCAGGACCCGACCATCGAGGTGCCCGCATGACCCAGACCGAGCCGCCCAGCGGCGGCAGCCGAGCCTTCATCATCCTCATCAGTTGTATCGCCACCATCGGCGGCTTCCTGTTCGGCTTCGACAGCGGGGTCATCAACGGGACCGTCAACGGGCTCCAGACGGCGTTCCATTCCGACTCCGTCGGAACGGGATTCAGCGTCGCCTCGATGCTGCTGGGCTGCGCGGTGGGCGCGGCTGCCGCGGGCCGCCTGGCGGACCGCTACGGGCGGCGGGCACTGCTGATCGCCGCCGCCGTCTGCTTCATCGTCTCGGCCTGGGGCTCGGGGATCGCGACCTCGTCCCCCGAGTTCGTGGTCTACCGCGTCATCGGCGGCCTGGCCGTGGGCGCCGCCAGCGTGATGGCGCCGGCCTACATCAGCGAGGTGGCGCATGCCCGCTACCGCGGCCGCCTGTCCACGGTCCAGCAGGTGGCCATCATCTCGGGGCTGACAGCGGCATTCGTGAGCAACTACCTGCTGGCCGAGATCTCGGGCTCCGCCCTCAACATGCTGTGGTGGGGCTACGAGACCTGGCGCTGGATGTTCTGGATCGAGCTGTTCCCCGCGTCGGTCTTCCTGGTCGCCCTCCTCTTCATTCCGGAGAGCCCCCGGTTCCTGGTGGTCAAGGGGCGGAAGGAGACCGCGCAGGCGGTGCTGGTCCGGCTGTACGGCGAGCAGGAGGGAACCGCCAAGCTGGACGAGATCGACGCCTCGCTCGCCGCGGACCACCACCGGCCACGGCTGTCGGATCTGTACGACAAGGCCCGCCGCCGCATCCGTCCCATCGTCTGGGTCGGCGTCGGTCTGGCCACCTTCCAGCAGCTCGTGGGCATCAACATAATCTTCTACTACGGCGCGGTGCTCTGGCAGTCGGTGGGCTTCACCGAGAGCGACTCGCTGTTGATCAACGTGATCTCGGGCGCCCTGAGCATCGGCGCCTGCTTCATCGCCATCGCCCTGGTGGATCGGCTGGGGCGCAAGCCGCTCTTGTGGATCGGCTCGGTGGGGATGACGGTCACGCTGGGCCTCGCCGCGGTGGCGTTCTCGACCGCCCGCCTCGACGCCTCGGGCCAGCTCGCGCTGAGCCACTCGATGGGCCTGCTGGCACTGGTCGCCGCGAACCTCTACGTGATGTTCTTCAACATGTCCTGGGGCCCGATCATGTGGGTGATGCTGGGGGAGATGTTCCCCAACCAGATCCGCGGCTCCGGTCTCGCGGTAGCGGGCTTCTTCCAGTGGATCGCCAACTTCGGCATCACCATGACCTTCCCGATCATGCTGACCTCCATCGGCCTGGCCGCCGCCTACGGCTTCTACTCGGTGTGCGCGGCCATCTCCATCGTGTTCGTCGTCAAGCTCGTCCACGAGACCAAGGGCAAGGAGCTGGAGCAGATGGAGGGCTGAGCGGGCTCACGCCCAGCCCGCGACGTCGACCTCGACGTCGAGCCCGCCCCCCGGGCCGGGGACAGTCTCTCGGCGACGCGCACGAACGGGAAGCGGATCTCCCCGGTCGAGCCGTAGCATACGCGCCGTCAGCTCACGCGTCTGGTGGCGGGCCCTCTGCAGCTCGTCGATCAGCTCGTCCCGGCGGCGGACGAGCTCCACCTTGCGCGCCAGCAGCTCCCGCCCACGCTGGTCATCGCCGGCAACCAGCGCCAGCGCCGTGGCCATGTCGAGGGCGACCGCCTGGTCGTCGGTCTTGTCGATGGCGACGGTGAGAGACCTCGCCCGGCCCAGGACCTCGACCGCTCGACGTCGGACCTCGACGTCCCATCCCGCTCCTGCCCCGACCGTCAGCCGCACCTCGGAGCTTCCGCCCTCGGCCCAGCAGTAGGTTGCGCCGTCCGGGCGGCCCGAGACCCTGTGGAGATGATCCATCTCACCCTCCTTCCGGTGGCGGTTGCACCCAACGTCGCTCTGCCACCATGCCTGGCTTGACGGCAAGGGTGGTGCCAGGCAGAGGAGCTGAAGACAAAGGACTTGCATGGCCTACGGTTGGCGTGGGCCGCCGGCGGTTGGTGTTTTGCGCCAGCTCCTCGGGGGGTCCGTGGGGTTGAGAGGTGTCCCGCGCCGAGGGGCCGTCAGCCGACGGGTCAGGACGGCGGGCGGGACAGCGGCGAGGTGGCGGTATCGCCGAGCCGGTACTTCTTGTAGTAGTGGCGGAACTGGTCGTAGCTCATGCCGAGGCGCTCGGCGGCGGCCCGCTGCTGCCCTTGGGCGTCCTTGAGGGCGCTGCGGAGCAGCGCCTTCTCGAACGCCCGGACCTTCTGGGTGAAGGTGCCCTGGATCGGCTCGGCGCTGGCGATCTCGATCGGCAGCTCCGAGGAGTGGATCACCCGGTCGCGGTCGCAGACGTAGAGCCGCTCCACCACGTTCTTGAGCTCGCGGATGTTGCCGGGCCACCGGTAGGCCATCAGGTCCCGGATCGCCGCCTCGGTGAACGCCGCCGCGCCCAGGTCGGGGATCTCGGCATGCAGGCGCTCGATGAAGTGCTCGATCAGCAGCGGGATGTCCTCGCGGCGCTCCCGCAGCGGAGGCAGCCGCAGCTCGGCGAAGCTCAGCCGATCGTGGAGGTCGGGCATGAACTCCCCGCGCTCGATCAGGGCGCGCAGATCGGCGTTGGTGGCGGCCACGATGTGCACGTCGACCTGGATCGGAGCCGTTCCCCCCACCCGCTGGAAGGTCTGGTACTCGACCACCCGGTGGAGCCGGGCCTGGGCGTTGTGGCTCAGGTTGGCGATCTCGTCGAGGAACAGGGTCCCGCCGTCGGCCCGCTCGAAGACGCCGACGGAGCGCTCGACCGCGCCGGTGAAGGCCCCCTTCTCGTGGCCGAACAGGTGGGAGACCAGCAGCTCGTCCTGGAAGGCCCCGCAGTTGACGATCAGGTAGGGCCCGCCCTGGCGTGGGCTGCTCGAGTGGATGTGCCGGGCCAGCAGCTCCTTGCCGGTCCCCCGCTCGCCGCGGATCAGGATCGGCCGGGGGATGGCCGACAGCTCCCGCGCCTGCTCCACCACCTCCAGGAACGACCGGCAGCGGCCGATCCCGGCGTGCCCCTGGCTCACATCCACGACCCTTCTCCCTTCTCCGCGCCCCGCGATCCTACAGAATACCGGGAAACCCGGGGACACAATACTAGTCTGCCGATCCGCACCGGAGTCGTGAGCGTGCCAGCATTTGGCCGTAGAATGCCCCCCAAGGTGAGCGAAATGGAACCAAGAGACCCGGACCTGGCGGAACCCCTTCCCACCGACGAGATCGAGGCGGTCGCGGCACAGGTCGCCGCCGAGCCGAGCCTCGAGGCCCAGGGGCAGAGCGTGTGTCAAGCCGTGCGCCGCTGGGGCTCCCCGTCGCTGGTGGCGTGCCTGAAGAGAGACGCCTCCGTCGAAGACGGCTGGCGGGTGGTCTCCGAGCTCTGCTCGGGCCCGCTGTCCTCCGGGTTCCAGCAGTCCTTTGCGCGCCAGATCGAGGAGACGGCGCCCCAGCCGCTGGACGGACCCAAGCGGATCCCGCCCCCCGACGGGTTCGACGGCATGGTCGTCAAGCCGCGCGACACCTGGCTGATCCCCTGGTCGACGAGCACGGGCGCCTCCGGGATCGTCTTGCTGCGGGGGATGGCACGCCCCTACCCGGCCAACATCGCGGTCGCCACCGCTCGGCTCTGCGAGTCCCTCTGGCCCGGCGTGGCCGCGGCCTACGCCCCCGCCGCCGATGCCGAGCCCGCGCCTCGCGAGCCCGTGCCCGCCGAGCCCGCGCCGGAGGCGACACCCGAGTCGTCGGCGGCGATTGTGCCCGAGTCCACGCCCCCGCCGGACGCGCCCGAGACATCGGCGCTTTCGGCCATCGCCTCCGAGCTGAGTCGACTGGCCGGACGCCTGACCGAGGAGGCGGGTCGAACCGCCGCTCCATCCCCGGCCGAGACGGCGCGGCTCGAAAAGCTCGAGCGGGAGCTGAGCGAGGCCACCGTGGCGACGACCGCGCTGCGCGCCCAGATCGAGTCTCTGGAGCAGGCTCGGCAGGCCGCCGACCAGGCCCGGACCGCAGCGCAGGTCGAGCTGCAGGAGGTGAAGGGACGCCTCGAGCAGGCCGGCCGGCAGGATGAAGAGCTGGCCAGCCTCCGCGAGCTGGCCGAGAGACGCGGGCGCGAGGCCGACGAAGCCAGACGGTCCGCCGAGACCCTGGAGGGACAGCGGTCCGCCCTGGAGGAGGCTCGTCAGCGGGCCGAAGAGGCCCGAGCGGCGGCAGAGGCCCAGGTCCAGGAGCTGAAGCGGTCGGCCGAAGAGAAAGGATCGCTCGAGGAAGAGCTGGTCCGCCTGCGCGGTCTGGCCGAGCAGCGCGAGGGGGAGGCCGGCGAGGCCCGCGAGGCGGCGGCCGCTGCCGAGCAGAAGCTCGCCGCCCTGGAAGAGGCCCGGGCCAAGGCCGAGGCCGAGCTCGAGGAGCTGAAGGGACGGCTCGAGCAGGCCTCGTCGAGCGAGGAGCTGGCGCGGCTCCAGGCGCTCGCCGACGAGCGCGAGCGCGGGCTCGCCGAGGAGCGATCGCGGGCCACCGGCCTGCAGGAGCGCCTCGATGCGCTCGAGCGCACCCAGGGGGAGGCAGGCGAGCAGCTCGATGACGCCAAGGCCACGCTCAAGAAGCTGGAGCTGGCCCTGGCCTACAAGGACGCCGAGCTGGAGGAGAGCCGGCGTCACATCGCCGCCCTCGAGCGACGGGCCGGCGAGCTCGACGCCGAGAAGAAGGCGGCGGAGGGACAGCAGGTGGGCGCCACCGTGGAGCTCCAGGACCTGCGCTCGCGGCTGGCCGACGCCGAGACCCGCCTGCAGCTCGAGGTGCAGGCCCGCGAGGGCGCCTCCGCCGAGCTGGAAGCCACCCAGCGGCGTCTGGCGGCAGCCGAGCAGAAGCTGGCGGAGACTCCCGCCGCCGAAGAGCCGGGCGCGGCGGCGGCGGCCGAGGCCGCGGTGGCGACGGGCGCCCCGGCGGACTGGAAGGCCACCTCCGACACGGTGGTCGGCGCGCTGGCCGCGCTCCGCCGGACGCCGTTCGTCCCCCCGATGCTGCGGATCGCCTTCGGCGGCGTCGAGGAGGCCTTCGGCGTGAGCGTGGCGGCCTCGGCGACCCGGGTGCTGCTGCTGGACCGCAACGTCACCCGGCTCGAGGGCGTGGCCGCGGAGCTGGAAGAGGGCGGGCTCACCCCCTTGATCGCCCACTACCCCGAGGAGATCAGCTTCTTCTTGAAGATGCCCGAGGGAGACCGGACCACGGCGGTCGTCTGCGACGTGATGGCGTTCCGCCCCGAGCAAGACCTGCTCGACCTGTTCCGGCTGTGGCGGCGGGACGTGCCCTCCCTGACCATCGTGCTCTCCTACCAGCCCGACAACCCGGCCGAGCAGGAGCGTGTGGTGGGCGTCCCCACCCGCACCGCCGGACGGCTGCCGATGCCCCTGACCCTCGACGGGCTGACGGCGGCGATCCGCAAGGCCCAGACCACCCGCGGCTCGGACGGCCCGCCCTCGGGCATCTACCGGCCGGGTGGAGGACGCTGAGCCGAGCCGACCCACAGCATCGCAAGGAGGTCGTTGGATGACGCGCGAAACGGCTGGCCGTCCGTCCTTGGCCCGTTCCTGTGGGCTGCTCACGGTGCTTCTGGCGCTGGCGGTCGGTGCCACGCCCGGGGCATCGTCTACGCCGGACTGGGAGAACCAGCAGGTCCTGCAGAGGAACCGCGAGGCCCCCCACGCCAGCCTGATGCCTTTCCCGTCGGTTGAGGAGGCACAAGCGGCGAAGGGCCGAGAGGACTCCCCCTTCTACCTCTCGCTGGCCGGCGAGTGGGCCTTCCACTGGGCCCCGGACCCCGATGGCCGACCGGTCGGCTTCGAGGCGCCAGGCTTCGACGCCGGCGGCTGGGATTCGATCCCGGTCCCCTCCAACTGGCAGCTCCGCGGATACGGCGTCCCCCTCTACACCAACATCACCTACCCCTTCCAGAAGGACCCGCCCCGGGTCACCTCCGAGCCACCCGAGAACTACACCAGCTTCGCTCAGCGCAACCCGGTGGGCTCCTACCGGCGCACCTTCACGCTCCCCGAGAGCTGGCGCGGCCGGAGGGCCTTTCTCACCTTCGACGGCGTCGACAGCGCGTTCTACGTCTGGATCAACGGGCGCGCGGTGGGCTACAGCCAGGGCAGCCGTACCCCCGCGGAGTTCCTGGTCAGCCCCTACCTGTCGCCGGGCGAGAACCTGATCGCCGTCGAGGTCTACCGCTACAGCGACGGCAGCTACCTCGAGGACCAGGACTTCTGGCGTCTGAGCGGGATCTTCCGCGACGTCTACCTGAGCGCGCGCTCCGACCTGCACATCCGCGACTACCTCGTGCGGACCCACCTCGACGCCTCCTACCGCGACGCCACCCTCGAGGTGGTGGCCCGGATCCGCAACCTGGGTCGGACGGCGGGCGGGGCGGTCGAGCTGCAGCTCCGCGACCCCCGAGGAGAGCTGGTCATCGCGCCCAGCCAGGGACGTTTCGAGGCCCCGGGCGGTGCCGAGGCAGCGGCCTCGTTCCTGGTCCACGTGAGCGACCCCGGGAAATGGAGCGCGGAGTCACCCGAGCTCTACCAGGTCCTGCTCATCCTGCGCGACGCCTCGGGGACGATGCTGGAGGTCATCCCGGCCTCGGTCGGCTTCCGCGAGATGGAGATCCGCGGCGGGCAGCTCCTGGTGAACGGCAAGGCCGTGCTCCTCAAGGGTGTCGACCGTCACGAGCACGACCCGGTGACGGGGCATGCGGTGACCCGCGAGTCGGTGGAGGGCGACATCGTCCTGATGAAGCGCCACAACATCAACGCGGTGCGCACCTCCCACTACCCCAACCTCCCCGTCTTCTACGACCTGTGCGACCGCTACGGCCTCTACCTGATCGACGAGGCCAACATCGAGACCCACGACTTCGGCACCAACCGCTCGAACCGCCTGGCCAACGACCCGAGCTGGAGGATGGCCCACCTCGACCGCATCCAGCGGATGGTCGAGCGCGACAAGAACCATCCGAGCGTGATCATCTGGAGCCTGGGCAACGAGTCGGGCGACGGCCCCAACCTCAAGGCCGGCTACGACTGGATCCACCAGAACGACCCCACCCGACCCGTCCACTACGAGGGCTCCTCGTCCGAGGCCGGCCTCGGCACCGCCTCCGACATCAACTCCTACATGTACGCCCGGATCTGGGACTTCGAGAGGCTGATCGCCCGCGCCCCGCAGAAGCCCTTCATCCTGTGCGAGTACGACCACGCCATGGGCAACAGCGTCGGGAACCTGCAAGACTACTGGGACGCCTTTGCCCGCTTCCCCCAGGCGCAGGGCGGCTTCATCTGGGACTTCGTCGACCAGGGGATCTGGGCCAAGGGCCCGGGCGCCCAGCGCTTCCTGGCCTACGGCGGCGACTTCGGCGACGTCCCCAACGACAACAACTTCTGCCTCAATGGGCTGGTGGGGGCCGACCGGCGGCCCAACCCTTCCCTTCACGAGGTGAAGAAGGTCTACCAGAGCGTGGCGGTCGAGGCGGTGGACCTGCCAGAGGGCCAGCTCCGCATCCACAATGGCTTCTTCTTCACCAACCTCGACCGCTTCGCGGCGCAGTGGCAGGTCACCGAGGACGGCCACCTGCTGCAGCAGGGCAGCCTGGACCGCCTGGACCTGGCTCCTCAGTCCTCGAGGGAGGTAGGGATCCCGCTCACACCGATCACGCCGAAGGCGGGATCCGAGTACCTGCTACTGGTCTCGTTCGTGCTGGCGGAGGCCACGCCCTGGGCGGAGGCCGGTCACGAGATCGCCTGGAGCCAGATGGTCCTCGAGGTCCAGGCCGCCACCCAGGAGGGACCGAGCGGCCCGGCGGGCCGCGTGCGGGCCAACGCCTCCCCCGAGACCATCGAGCTGGAGGCCTCCGGCATCCGGTTGCTGATCGATCGCAGGACCGGCGACCTGCTACGGTACGGCCTCGACGGTCGCGACCTGCTGGCGTCGCCGCTGCGACCCAACACCTGGCGGGTGCCGAACGACAACCAGTACCGCAACGACTTCGAGGACCGCTACGCGCTCTGGCGCGATGCGGTCAGCCAGCGTCGGGTCGTCTCGGTCGACCTCGACCAGAAAGACGGCCGTTCGGCGAGGGTGGTCGCGAAGAGCGAGCTCCCCACCGGCCAGGCCGACTACACGCTGACCTATACCTTCCACGCCGACGGACGGCTGGAGCTCCGGGTCGACTTCGTCCCTCGCGGGGAGCTGCAGGCGTTGCCCCGCCTCGGCCACCGTCTCGCCGTGCCGGCGGCCGTGAACGACGTGACCTGGTACGGGCGCGGACCGCACGAGACCTACTGGGACCGGAAGACCGGCGCCAAGATCGCCCTCTACCGCGGCGCGGTGGAGGGGCTGGCCTTCTCCTACCCCCGCCCGCAGCAGAACGGGAACCGGACCGACGTCCGCTGGGTGAGCCTCACCGACCCGGCCGGCTACGGCCTCCGCTTCGTGGGCGCGCCGGTCCTCGAGTTCACGGCCCGACCCTACACGATGGAGGACCTGGCCAAGGCCACCCACGCCTACGAGCTGCCACGCCGAGCCCAGAACGAGGTGCT
Organism: uncultured Acidobacteriota bacterium; assembly: GCA_964574335.1. Taxonomy (GTDB): domain Bacteria; phylum Acidobacteriota; class Vicinamibacteria; order Fen-336; family Fen-336; genus CAZNNH01. The sequence continues at coordinate 16,355 of CAZNNH010000006.1, forward strand.
GGTCGACTTCCGCCAGATGGGCATCGGCGGCGACGATAGCTGGGGTGCCCGGGTCCACGACGAGTACACGATCCCGGCGCGGCCCCACTCGTACACGATCGTCATCGAGCCGGTCCGGCCGGAGAAGTGACCGACTAGCGCCGGATCGACAGTTGGTTGGTGATGATGTGCAGCGCCTGGCTGAGGCGCGAGATCTTGCGATTGCGCGCCTGGTTGGCCTGGGCGTCGTCCTGGGGCGGGGTCTCGGCTCGGGCCTCGCGCTGGAGCTTCTCCAGCTCCTGCTTGAGGCTCGAAAGCTCCGCTGGCCGGTAGCCCTTCAACGAGGCCGAGCTCAGCAGGTACAGACCCTGGCAGATCTGCGACGCCATGGCCGGGGCGCTACCCCCCATGAACTTAGCCATAGGGAATGATTGTAGCAGCGGAAGCGCCAGGATTACGGGCCAGCTGACCGTCGCCCGGCGCTTTCATCCATCCCCCCCGAACACGTCGCAACGCGAGGACTCCGCCGCCACGACGGAGTAGTCTCTTGGAACGAGGGGGCGGTGCCGCCGCCAGGGAGGAGAGCATGAGGGTCCTGTTCATCGGGGGCAACGGGAACATCAGCGCCGCCTGCAGCCGGCTCTGCGTCGAGCGGGGGATGGAGGTCTACCTGCTGAACCGGGGCCGGCGCGGGATCGAGATCCCCGGCGCCAGGAGCCTGGTGGCCGACGTCAAGGATGTCCGGCAGGTGGAAAGCGTTCTGGGCGACCTCGAGTTCGACGCCGTCGCCGACTTCGTGGCCTTCGTGCCGGATCACGTGGAGCGGGACATCTCGCTGTTCGCCGAGCGCTGCCGGCAGTACCTCTTCATCAGCTCGGCCTCCGCCTATCAGAAGCCGCTGCCCCACCCGATGGTGACCGAGTCGACGCCGCTCAAGAACCCGTTCTGGCAGTACTCGCGCGACAAGATCGCCTGCGAGGACCGATTGGTCGCGGCCTACCGCGAGCAGGACTTCCCGATGGTGATCGTGCGTCCCTCCCTCACCTACGACACCGTCTGGCCGGTGGCGATCGGCGGCTGGGACGACTTCACCCTGATCGGCCGGGTCCGCCGGGGCGGCGAGATGATCGTGCACGGCGACGGCACCTCACTGTGGACGGTGACCCACTCCGAGGACTTCGCTCAGGGCTTCGTGGGCCTGATCGGCAACACCGCCGCCCTCGGCCACGCCTTCCACATCACCTCCGACGAGGTGCTGACCTGGGACCAGATCTACACCACCATCGCCGAAGCGGCCGGCGCCGAGCCCCGGCTGGTTCACATCCCGTCCGAGCTCCTGGCCCAGCTCGACGACCGGCTGCGGGGCAGCCTGCTCGGCGACAAGGCCCACAGCGCGGTCTTCGACAACACCAAGATCAAGCGCTTCGTCCCCGGCTTCGCGGCCCGGATCCCGTTCCACGTGGGGGTCCGGAAGACGCTGTCGTGGTTCGAGGCGGACGCGAGGCGGCAGCGGATCGTCCCCGAGACCAACCAGGCCATGGACCGCTACCTCGAGGCCTGGCGCCAGGCCAGCGCCCAGGAGTAGGACGCGGATCGGTCATCGCGGCCACGGCCGCTACACCTTCTCCGTTGACTAGAAGAGTGAGCCGAGTCAGTATACCGACTAGTGGCACTCGAGAAGACCGTCTTCACAGCGGACCCTCAGCAGATGCGCGCGGTGCGGAAGGTCGTGCAATCCGGCCGATACCGCAGCGCCTCGGAGCTGTTCCGGGAAGCGATCGACGAGAAGCTCGAGCGACTGCGTCGGGAACGCCTGGCTGCCCAGGTGGAGCGCTTCTGTGATGGCGTCGCCGACGAGGACGAGGTCGATCTCGTCGGCGCTCAGGCCTTCGATCCGGAGGACTGATGCTCCGCGGCGAGGTCTGGTGGGCGACGGTGCCCATGCGGGGCTCGGACCACAAGAAGCGACCGATGCTGGTGGTGTCGGATGATGCCTTCAATCAGAACCCCCGGTACCCGAAGGTGCTGGTGGTCCACCTGACGTCGGTGAAGCGCACGACCGGAGGCTTCGAGTGGGAGGTGCCGGTGCCGCGGGGTGCCGCCGGACTACCCCGTTCGAGCACGGTCAAGTGCGCCGAGATCTACACCCTCTGGAAGGAGCAGCTCAGCGGCCCGGCCGGCACCCTGCCGGCCTCGCTCATGCGGCAGGTGGACCGGGCCCTGGCGACGGTGCTCAATCTCACGCAGATGCCGGCTCCCGGTCTCTGCTGACCGTTCATCCGTCCTGACCCAGCCCACCGGTCGCGGCCAGGATTCGCGGGAAGACAGCATCCCGGGTGGTGGCGTCCTCGACCTTCTCCTCGAGCAGGAACGCCATATACTCGCTTGACGCTGAGCGGCCGCCGCGGCGCGTGGTGCTGCGGACCCGACTGATCGTTCGCGCCTCTTGTGGAGGGGAGGCAGAAGGAGGTCCCCCGTGAGATCGACCAAGGCTCGCCTGCTGCTGGCCTGCGCCCTCGTCACCCTCGGCTGTACGGGACCGAAGGCGCCCGAGAAGCCGCGCGTCGCCCTGGTGATGAAGTCGCTGGCCAACGAGTTCTTCAAGACCATGGAGGACGGGGCGCGGGCCCACCAGGCCGCCCAGCCGGATCGCTACCGGCTGCTGGCAGTGGGGATCAAGGACGAGCAGGACGTGGCCGGGCAGGTCCGCCTGGTCGAGCAGATGATGGCGGCCGGCGTGGATGCCCTGGTGATCGCCCCGGCGGACAGCAAGGCGATGGTCTCGGTCTGCAAGCGGGCCCAGGATGCGGGGATCGTGGTGGTCAACATCGACAACAGGCTCGATGCCTCCGTCCTGGCCGAGAAGCGGATCCACATCCCCTTCGTGGGACCGGACAACGCGGCCGGCGCCCGGAAGGTCGGCGACTACCTCGCCCAGAGGCTCGTCCCGGGGGCCGAGGTGGCGATCCTCGAGGGCGTGCCCGCCGCCTTCAACGCCGTCGAGCGCAAGCGCGGGTTCGAGGAGGCGATGGCGGCCGCAGGCATCCGGGTGGTGGCCTCCCAGAGCGGGAGCTGGGAGACCTCCAAGGCCAACCAGGTGGCGGCCGCCCTGATCACGGAGATCCCCGATCTGGCCGCCTTCTTGTGCTCCAACGACAGCATGGCCCTGGGCGCGGTGGCGGCGCTCAAGGCTGCCGGCAAGGACCGGGAGGTACTGGTGGTGGGCTACGACGACATCAGCGCCGTCCAGGAGCTGCTGCGGGACGGGCGGATGCTGGCCACCGCCGACCAGCATGCCGACCAGCTCGCCGTCTACGGCATCGAGCATGCCCTGGAGATGCTGGAGACGAAGCAGGCGCTGGAAGATCGGGAGACGCCAGTGGACCTGGTCACCGCGCAGAGCCTGGGCCGGTGAGCGAAGCGCCGGTCCTCGAGCTTGTCGGTCTCGGCAAGTCCTACGGGGCGCCGGTGCTGGCCGATGTCAGCCTCGAGGTGCGCCCGGGCGAGGTCCACGCGGTGGTGGGAGAGAACGGCGCGGGCAAGAGCACCCTGGCCCGCATCGTGGCCGGCCTGGTCGAGCCCGACACCGGGACCATGCGGCTGGGCGGCCAACCCTTCGCCCCGCGCCGGCGGGCCCAGGCCCGGGATGTCGGAGTCGGCTTCGTGGTGCAGGAGCTGAACCTGATCGGCTCGTTGACCGTCGCCGAGAGCCTGTTCTTCGATCGGCTGCCCACCCGTCTCGGGCTCATCGATCGCCGCCGCCTCGCCGCCGAGGCTGCCCAGGCGCTCGATCGCGTGGGCCTGACCGACGTCGGCCCGGACCAGCCGGTGTCCGGCCTCGGGGTGGGCCAGCAGCAGCTCGTGGAGATCGCCGCCGCCCTCACCCGGCGCTGCCGCCTGATGATCCTCGACGAGCCCACCGCGGCCCTGGCTCCCGCTGAGGCGGCGCGGCTGTTCGAGCAGGTCGAGGGCCTGCGCCGCGCCGGCACCAGCCTGATCTTCATCTCCCACCGGCTGGCCGAGGTCGAGCAGCTCGCCGATCGGGTCAGCGTGCTGCGCGACGGTCGGCGGGTGGGCACCCACGACGTGGGACGGATCACCCGCGACCAGATCGTCCGCGAGATGGTGGGCCGCGACGTGGAGCGGCTGCCCCAGCGCGAGGGCCGAACCCACGGACCGGTGGCCTTGCGCGTCGAGGGGATGTCGGGAGCCGGCTTCCGCGAGGTGAGCCTCTCGGTGCGACGCGGCGAGATCCTGGGCCTGGCCGGCCTGATGGGGGCCGGACGGACCGAGCTGCTGCGGGCGATCTTCGCCGCCGACCCCCGCCGCGCCGGTGCCGTCTTTCTCGGGGGCGCCGAGAGACCGGCCTGGATCCGGTCGCCGCGCGACGCGGTGCAGCAGGGCCTCGCGCTGCTCCCCGAGGACCGCAAGTCCCAGGGCCTGCTGTTGCCCTTCTCGGTCCGTGCCAACGTCACCCTCTGCCGGCTCGGCGACGCCGCCGACAAGCTGGGCCGGGTGCGGCGCGCCCGTGAGGTCTCGATGGCCCGCCCCCTCACCGAGGCGCTGGTGGTACGGGCCCGCTCGCTCGAGCAGCCGGTGCGGGAGCTATCGGGCGGCAACCAGCAGAAGGTGCTGATCGCCCGCTGGCTGCTCCGGGACCCCGATGTGCTGTTGGTGGACGAGCCCACCCGCGGGATCGACGTGGGCGCCCGCGCCGAGGTGCATCGGCTGCTGCTCGGCCTGGCCGCGCGGGGCAAGGCCCTGGTGGTGGCCTCGTCGGAGCTCGAGGAGCTGTTCGCCGTCTGCGACCGGATCCTGGTGATGTGCCGCGGCCGAGTGGCGGCCGAGCTGCCCCGCGGCTCGTGGACCCCGGACCTGGTGACGAAGGCCGCCATCGGAGAGCCGGCGGGAGGCGCCGCGTGAGGAGGCGCCCCGGGATCGCCAGAGGGCTCTCCAGCGGCGGCGCCGAGCTGCTGGTGCTGGCCGGCGTGCTGGCCACCCTGGTGGCAGCCTTCTCGGTCTCCACCGAGCGCTTCTTCACGCTGACCACCTTCCGCACCATCGCCAACCAGGTCCCGGAGCTGGTGATCGTGGCGGTGGGCCTGACGTTCGTGCTGGTGATCGCCGGCATCGACCTCTCGGTGGGCTCGGTGCTGGCGCTCTCCAGCGCGGCCCTCGGCGTGTCGATGCTGCAGCTCCACCTCGGCCTGCCGCTGGCCGCGCTGCTGGCCCTCGGGGTGGGGGTTGCCTGCGGCGCCGTCAACGGCGTGCTCACGGTGCGCTTCTCGCTCCCCTCGTTCATCGTCACCCTGGGCACGCTGGAGATGGCACGGGGCGGCACCTACCTGCTGACCCGGTCGCAAACCCAGTACGTGGGCTCCACGGTCGAGGCGCTCGGCGAGGTCTCGCTGCTGGGCCTCTCGCTCCCCTTCCTCGCCTCGGTGGTACTGGTAGCCATCGGACAGGCGGTGCTCTCCAGCACGGTCTTCGGCCGCTACGCGGCGGCCATCGGAACCAACGAGGAGGCGGTGCGGCTCTCGGGGATCGATCCGCGCCCGGTGAAGCTGGCGGTGTTCCTGATCGCGGGCTTCTGCTCGGGGCTGGCCGGCATCGTCTACACCGCGCGGCTGGCCTCCTCAGACCCGAACGCCGCCGTGGGCTTCGAGCTGCAGGCCATCGCTGCCGTGGTGGTGGGCGGGACCAGCCTGATGGGCGGACGCGGGTCGGTGGTCGGGTCCTTCCTCGGAGTGCTGATCATCTCGGTGCTGGGCAGCGGCCTGGCCCAGGCGGGCGCCCAGGAGCCCACCAAGCGGCTGGTGACCGGGGCGGTGATCGTGGCCGCGGTCGTGGCCGACCACCTCCGGCGACAGCAGACTGGGAGGACCCCTTGACCCAACGATCGAGCCTGGTGGTGGTGGGCAGCCTCAACGCCGACCTGGTGACCCAGGTGCCCCGCTTCCCCGCCCCGGGGGAGACGGTGACCGGGACCGGCTTCGCCGTCCATCCCGGCGGCAAGGGGGCCAACCAGGCCTGTGCGGCCCGTCGCCTGGGAGCCGCGGTCCACATGATCGGCCGGGTCGGCAACGACGCCAACGGACGGCTGCTCGAGACCAGCCTGCAGGCGGCGGGCGTGGACACGTCGGGGGTGCTCGAGGATCCCAATGCGCCCACCGGCACCGCGCTGATCACCATCGAGCCAGACGGCCAGAACCAGATCGTGATCATTCCGGGTGCCAACAACTGCCTCTCGGTCGACGACGTCGAGCGCGAGCGTGCCTCCATCGAGCGGGCCGGCTTCCTGCTGCTGCAGCTCGAGATCCCCCTCGACGTGGTCGAGGCCGCGGCGCGGATCGCCCGCCAGGCGGGAACCGTGGTGGTCCTCGATCCCGCCCCTGCGCGACGAGAGGTGCTGTCGCTCTTGCCGATCGTCGACTACCTGACGCCCAACGAGACCGAGCTCTTCTGCCTGGCGGCGGACCCGACGGCAGCGCTTCCGCCTGCCGGGCTGGCGGCCCGCCTACTGGGCCAAGGTGCCTGGCGGGTGGTGGCCAAGCTGGGCGCATCCGGCGCGCTGCTCCTGGGAGACGCCCTGGAGATGCGCTTCGAGCCGTTCCCGGTGGCGGCCGTGGACACCACCGCCGCCGGCGACGTCTGGAACGGGGCCTTCGCCGCCGACCTGGCGGAGGGTGGCACCGTGGGAGAAGCCGGCCGCTTCGCCAACGCGGCCGCCGCGCTGTCGGTGACCCGGAGGGGTGCCCAGCCCAGCATGCCGACCCGGTCCGAGGTCGTTGCCTTCATGAAGAAGGGGGAGCCATGAGCCAACCGGTTGCCGTCCTGGTCCTGGGTCTGTCGCTGCTCGCCTCGATGAGAGCCGGCGCCGAGGAGCCGCGGCGCATGCGGCGCGCCGTGCTGGAGGACAAGGTCCGCGGCGGCTGGGCCGGCCAGATCATCGGGGTCACCTACGGCGCCCCCACCGAGTTCCACTCGAAGGGCAGGATCATCGAGGGCGAGATCGCCTGGGACCCGGCCCGGGTTAGGGACGCCCTCGGCCAGGACGACCTGTACGTCGAGATGACCTTCGCCGAGGTGATGGACACGGTCGGGCTCGAGGCCACCAGCGAGCAGTACGGTGCCATGTTCAGGGACTCCGAGTACCAGCTCTGGCACGCCAACGCCGGCGCCCGCCGGGCCCTCAACCGAGGCATCCAGCCCCCCTGGTCCGGCCACCCGACGTACAACGTGCACGCCAACGACATCGACTTCCAGATCGAGGCCGACTTCATCGGCCTGATGGCGCCCGGCCTGCCGCGCGCCGCCAACCACATCGCCGATCGGGTGGGCCGGGTGATGAGCTACGGCGACGGCCTCTACGGGGGGATGTTCGTCTCCGGGATGTACGCGGCGGCGTTCTTCGAGGACGACCCGCGGCGGGTGGTGGAGCAGGGGGTCCTGTCGATCCCCGCCGCCTCCGGCTATGCCCGGGTCATCCGCGACGTCCTGCGCTGGTCGGCCGAGCACCCGAATGACTGGAGGAGGACCTGGCAGCTCCTCGAGGAGAAGTGGGACAAGGACGATCCGTGCCCCGAGGGCGCCCTCGACGACTTCAACATCGACGCACGCCTGAACGGCGCCTACATCGTCCTCGGGCTGCTCTACGGGGGGAAGGACCTGGCCAGGACGGTCGAGATCTCGACCCGGGCCGGTCAGGACTCCGACTGCAACCCCTCGAGCGCGGCCGGCGTCCTCGGCGTCATGCTCGGCTACCAGGCGATCCCCGACGGCTGGAAGTCCGGGATCCCGGCGATGGCCGATCGGAAGTTCGCCTACACCAGCTACTCGTTCAACCAGATCGTCGAGTCCACGGTGCTTCGGGCCGAGAAGCTGGTCCGGGCCGCCGGCGGCCAGGTGACCGACGACGAGGTGGTGGTGCCGCTCCAGTCTCCCCATGCCCCGCCCCTCGAGCAGTGGGTTCCCGGCCCGCCGACCAAGCGACTCGAGCTCGACGATCCGGCCTGGACCTGGAAGGGCGGCTGGCAGGTCGAGACCGCCAGAAACCCGTGGGCCGAGTGGCCGGTGAAGGCCGCCGCCGGAGCCGGCGACGAGGCGGGCTTCCGCTTCGAGGGCACGGGCGTGGCCATCGTCGGCCGCTGCCTCCAGGACGGCGGCCGCGCCGACGTCTACCTGGACGGCGCCCCGGCGGGCATGCTCGACGCCTGGATCCCGGAGCGCACCAACGACAACGACCTCTGGCACATGACCGGCCTGGCCCCCGGCTCCCACACCCTCCGCCTGGTGGTCCGCGCCGACAACGACGACCGCTCCTCCGGCCACAAGATCCACCTCGAGCGGGCCATCGTCTACGGCACGGGGTCAGGTCTAGACTTTTGACTTTCGGGGCCTCTTCGGCCGCCCGAGACGGGTCCTCGGTGGCGGGCCTCGATCCTCCCTCCGGGAGTGCTAGGATCCGCACGTGACGCCTGACCGCTTCCACTCCATCCCCCCTGTCGGCGACGGCCGACAAGCCGTCGCCGAGCTCCACCGTCGGGATGACGAGCGGCGGGACGCCGGCTGGCCACGAGCGCCCGTGGTCAATAAGGTGACCGAGGACGGCGAGCAGTTTCCGGTGCACGCCTACTTCAACGCCCGCCGGGTCGATCACGTCCTGATCGCCGGCATCCATGGGCGCGAGCCGGCGGGGCCGATGGCGCTGGCGGCATACGTGGAGCGGCTGGCCGACCTGGGTCGGGATCGCGCCATCCTGCTGCTGCCGCTGCTCAACCCCTGGGGCTACGCCGGTCACGTTCGCTACGGGCCCGGCGGCCAGAGCGTGTGCGACTGCGACCATGTCCTGGGCCGTGCCGCCGAGCCGGCCTGCCCCGAGGCCGGAGCGATCGCCCACTTCGTCCTGGACGGCATCGAGATCGGCGCCGGCGCCGCCGTGCTGGACCTGCACGAGGACCCCGCCTACGAGGCCCCGGACTACCACCTGGAGGGACACGGCTCGTACGTCTACGTGGCCGGCGCAGGCGCCCTCGAGCATCCCGCCACCAAGCGCGTGATCGATTGCCTGGCCAGGAGCGCCCTGCCGCTGGTGCGGGAGGGCGTCACCCGATTCGGCGAGCGCCTGGTCGACGGCGTCATCGCCGACACCGAGGACGGCTCCATCGACGAGATGCTCTGCAAGATGCGGGAATGCTCTCCGGTGATCACCACCGAGTGTCTCCTGCACCAGCCGACCATGCCTCCGCTGCCGCTGCGGGTGACCACCTGCCTCGATGTGCTCGATGCCTTCTTCGGCTGAGCCCGGCCCGCGGGGGCGGAGCGATGTGCACCACCGTCGTCGTCGGTAGGGACCGCAGCGCCACCGGCTCCGTGCTCCTCGCCCACAGCGAGGAGCTGGGCCGCAACGCCGCCCACAGGATCGAGATCTGCCCCCGCCGGGCTCCTTTCCCCGGCGAGCTCTTCCCGCTCTTCTCGGGCGGCGGCCTCGAGCAGCCTTCGATCCTCCACCGTCACATCGCCACCAAGATCTTCGACAAGGGCCACTACCCCGGCGAGCACACCGCCGGCGTCAATGAGCACGGCGTGACGGCGGTCAACAACATGGCCTACATGCGGGGCGTCCCGGTGGCCAACGCCAACGACAGGATGCCGGGGGGGCTGATCTGGACCGAGCTGCTCCAACTGGTGCTGGAGCGCGCCACCTCGGCCCGGGAGGGCGCGGCCCTGATCGGCGAGCTGTGCGGCGCCCACGGCCTGAGCCACGACTCCGGGACCATGGTGGCGGTCGCCGACCCTGAGGACGCCTGGCTGGTGGAGCTCTGCCGTGACGGACAGTGGGTGGCCGAGCGGGTGGAGCCGGACCAGGTCGTGATGCGCGCCAACTGCTATCGCATCGGCGCGGTCTCCCCCGAAGACGACGGGGTGATGTGCTCGCCCGGCCTGCTCGAAGACGCCCGACAGCGCGGCTTCCACCAGGACGGCCCCCTCGACTTTGCCGGCGCCTTCGGCGACCCGGACAACCAGGCGGACGCCTACAACCTGGATCGCCATGCCGCCTTCGAGTCGGCCTACGCCTCCCTCCCGAAGCTGGACGTCCAAGACCTCTTCCGCTTCCTGCGCGAGGTCTACGAGGGCACGCCGCTGTTCCGCACCCGACCCGACGGCTCCCCCTTCCGAACCGGGATCCGCACCATCGCCCGGATGAACACCGAGGCCAGCATGGTCCTCGAGCCGCGCCGCGCCCTGCCGGCGCTCGTGGGCCACCGCCTGTGGTGCTGCCTGTCGACGTCACTGACCGGCGTGTACCTGCCTTTCCACCTCGGGATGCAGGAGGTCGAGCCCCATTTCGCCCGGGCCTCGGGGACCTACGACCCGACCTCGGCGTACTGGCTGTTCACCGAGCTGGCCAAGCTGGCCGACTACGGCTACCCGCGCTGCATCGACACCATCACCTCGACCTGGCGGGACCTCGAGGCCCGCACGTTTGCCGAGCTGCCGGCGGTCGAGAGAGACGCCGCCGGCCTCGAGCCGGCGGCGGCGTGCGCGCTGCTGACCGAGCTCGACGTGGGGCGTGCCGCCGAGGCGATCGAGACTCTGGAGCGACTGCTGCCGAAGGTCAAGACCCAGGTCTTCTTCGAGGAGTTCTAGCGGGCCGCAACCCACCCGACCACGCTTCCTGCGGAGGGATCCATGCGCTTCGACCGCCAACGCTTCTTCGACGCCATGAGCCGGGTCAACCCCCTGCAGATCATCTTCCTGCTCTGCGTGGGCTTCTCGATCCTGACCTACCTGATCCCTGGTGGCGAGTTCGAGCGCCAGTCGGTGATGGTCCTGGGGCAGAAGCGTCAGATCGTCATCCCCGGGTCCTTCCATTCGGTCCCCTCACAGCCGCAGGGCTTCCTGGAGCTGTGGACCGTCTTCATGCGCGGGGCGGTGGAGGGGGCCGAGCGTTCCTTCGTGATCATGCTGGCGGCCGGGGCAATGACCGCGATCATCGCCACCGGCGCCATCAACGCCGGGATCCACGCCCTGCTGCGCCGGACCGGAGGCCTGGGGATCGGCTTCATCCCGGTGATGGTCTTCGCCATCGGCCTGTGCGGCGCCACCTTCGGGATGTACGAGGAGGGTATCCCCTTCATCCTGGTGATCGCCCCGTTGATGCTGACCATGGGCTTCGACTCGATGGTGGCGGTGCTCATCCTCTACTGGAGCATCGCGGTCGGCTTCGCCTGCGGCATCACCAACCCCTACAACGTCGGGATCGGCCAGGCCATCGCCAACGTGCCCCTCTACAGCGGGGCCTGGTTCCGGGTGCTGAGCTTCCTGGTCTTCATGACCATCACCAGCCTGGCCATCATGCGCTACGCGGCCCGGGTCCGGGCGGATCCCCGGCAGTCGCTCTCCTCCGAGGAAGACGTCGCCAACCGGGCCCGCCTGATCGCGTCGCCGGCCGCCTCCGGGGGGGAGACGATGACGGGCCGCCACGCCCTGACCCTGACCCTGGTGGCGGCGGCCTTCGCCATCCTGATGGTCGGCCTGATGCAGCACGGCTGGGGCTTCCGCGAGATCGGCTCGCTCTTCCTCTGGATGGGGATCGTGATCCCGCTGGCCGGGGGCCTGTCGGCCGGCGCGATGATCGACAAGAACATCGAGGGGATGAAGAGCGTGGTGATCGCGGTCTTGATGATGAGCGCCGCCCAGATCGTTTACTTCATCCTGAGCGACGCCCGGATCCTCGACACCATCCTCCACTTCTTCGCCAGCTACCTGGGGGCGGTTCCCCGCTTCGTGATCGCCTACGTGATGTTCGCCATCAGCGCGCTGACGGCGGCGCTCTTGTCGAGCGCCTCCGGGACGGCGGCCACCCTGATGCCGATCCTGGCGCCGTTGGCCGAGGTGCTGGACTTCCCCAAGCAGATCGTGGTCCTCTCCTTCCAGTACGCGACCGGTGCCTTCAACTTCTGGATGCCGTGGGACGGCATCGCCTTCACCATCTGCTCGATGGGCGGCGTCTCCTTCTTCAAGTACATCCGTCACACCGCCAAGTTCGCGGTGCTGGTCTACATCCCCACCGCCCTCGTGATGCTGCTGGTCGCTGTGCTGCTCGACTATCGGTAGCCGGCGCGCACCCCGCCGGACGGTGCCCTCGGCAGCCACGCTTCATCGAGAGCCCCGGGCGGGCCGACCCTTCCGGCGCCGTGTTGTCCGCTCCCGGACACCGGCTCCAGCGCCGGGCGGGGCTCCGGCTGTGCTCGCGGAGAGCGGAGGCTGAGCCCGGCGCCCCCAGACGGCCCACCCGGAACTCAGCCGCAGCCCATGGTCTGGAGGGCGCCGACGCGCCACCTTCTACCCGTGCCAGACGCGGCGCCTGATCACTGCTGTCCGCACCCCCCCGGCCGTCGAGCTGACCGACGGGTCGGAATCTCAACCCCCGGCGGTCGGGGTGGAACAGGGCAGCAGCAGGCGCCGCACCTTCCGACCCCCTGTCCCGTGGCACCGCCCGCCAGTCGGCCTTCTTCGCCAAGGGGGCCGACTCCAAGGACCAGGTCTGGACCCTGGACGGCGTCAATGTCACCGACGAGGTCTCCTGGTCATCACCGGGCTACTGGCAGTACGACACCTTCGACGAGATCAACTTCACGACCGGCGGCTCGGACGTCTCGATCGCCACCGGCGGGGTGGGGATCAACATCGTCACCAAGCGCGGCACCAACGCCTTCCACGGGGCGGCCGGGGGCTTCTTCGCCAGCGACGACCTGCAATGGTCGAACCTCCCCGACGAGCTCCGCAACGACGAGCGCCTGCAGGGCAGCGACAAGGCGGACCATGCCGACCAGGTCACGGACATCAGCTTCGAGTTCGGCGGCCCGATCCTGAAGGACCGGCTCTGGTTCTACCTCGGCTACGGGCGTAACGACATCCGCGTCCTCCGGCTGACCCAGACCGAGGATCGGACCGTGCTCGAGAGCTACACCGCCAAGCTGAACTGGCAGGCCAGCACCAAGGACATGGTCTCGCTGATGTGGTTCCAGGGGGAGAAGTCCAAGTACGGGCGGGCCAGCGTGGCGCTGCAGGAGACCGATGCCCACCTGTGGGACCAAGGTGGGGCCTACAAGGAAGGCTTCCCCCGCGGCTTCAGCAAGCTCGAGTGGGACCGCGTCTTCGGCCCCAGCTTCGTCCTCAACACCAAGCTCTCCTACTACAACAACGGCTTCGGCCTCCACCCGCGGGGTGGGCTGGACGTGCGCGAGGTCCAGGACTACGTCAACCAGGTGGCCACCGGCACCAGCTACGACATCTCCTACCTGACGCCGCAGTGGACGGGCAGCGTGGACGCCCGCTACTTCAAGAGCAGCCACGAGCTGCGGTTCGGTGCCAGCTTCCGGCGCACCGGGCACGAGTCGATCCGGACCCAGCCCGCGGACCGCGTCCAGCTCCGCCTCTACTCCGACGGCGACCAGGCCCGCTTCTGCCGTGACGGCGTGCTGGCGACCCGCACCAACCACATCAGCCTCTACGCCGGCGACAGCTGGACCCACGAGCGGCTGACGGTGAACGCCTCGCTGCGCTACGACCGCCAGACGGCCTTCTCGTTGGCCACCTCGGCGCTGGCCAACCCCGCCATCCCCGACCGGCTGCCCAGCCTCGACTATCCCGGCAGCGACGGGAACGTGGTCGAGTGGAACGACCTCACGCCGCGCCTGGGTGTCACCTTCGCCCTCGACGAGGCACCCTGGACCCCCTTCGACGATGGCGGCCAGGTGGCCCCCGTACAGCTCGGGGTCAGGCAAGATCTACTTCGCCAACGCCCGCTGGCAGGTCAACGCCAACGCCCTCTACCAGCTCCCGCTCGGCTTCGAGATCTCGGGCAACTTCTTCGGGAGGCAGGGATACCCGAACCCCTACTACCTCACCCTGGAGAGCGGGTTCGACGGCTACCTGAGCGTGCTCGCCGACGGCGAGAAGATCGACGCCACGCGCCTGCCGGCGCTGTGGGACCTCGACCTGCGACTCGCCAAGACCTTCCGGTTCGGCGAGAGCGGACGGCTGAGGCTCTCGGCCGAGATGTTCAACGTCTTCAACAGCAACACCGAGCTCAACCGTGTCCACGACGCGTCCTCGGACGCGTTCAGCCGCCTGGACGAGATCCTGGCGCCGCGCATCGTCCGCTTCGGCGCCCGGGTCAGCTTCTAGGCCCCAATCGACAGACGTAGACGCAAAGCCTCTCAACTCCCAATCGACAACCGGCCCCGGGGCTTCCCCGGGGCCGTTTCCTTCTGGAGCCGCCCCTTATGCGGCGGTCAGGAAGGCCAGGCTCTTCGGGATGTTGCTCACCGGGTCGGTGGTCTCGTCCTCGATGTAGTAGATGTCGACCCCGGCAGCGCGGGCGGCGCCCAGGATGGCCGGCCAGTCGAGCTGGCCAGCCCCCACCGGGACCTCGTCCTCCGCGGGCATGCCGCTGGTCCCGGCCGGGAAGCTGAGCCCCTTGGCGATGTCCTTCACGTGGAGGGAGACCACGCGTCCGGCGTAGGCCTGGATCACGGCCGTCGGGTCACCGCCGCCCGCCTTGGCCCAGAGCACGTCGATCTCGAAGCCGACCAGGGCGGGATCGGTGGCCTTGGCGAGGGTGTCGAAGAGGGTCCCGTCCGGGGAGGAAACGAACTCCATTCCGTGGCAGTGGTAGGAGAACCGCATCCCCTCCTGCTTGGCCGACCGCCCCGCCTGGTTGAAGACCTCGGCCGCTCGCTTCACGTCGTCCGGCTTCAGGCCGGCCTTTCGGTCGTGGGGGATGAACGGGCAGACCAGGTAGGTCGCGCCGAGGGCGCGCGCCTCTCCCGCCGTCGCCGCGAAGTCCTTGGCGAGGTCGTCGAAGCCGACGTGGGCGGAGCTGCACCGGAGTCCCGCTGCGTCGAGGGCGGCACGGAAGGCCTCGGTGGTGTGGTTCGCCGTGCCGGCGCCCTGGACCTCGACGATCCCCCAGTCCCGGACCCGGCGCAGGGTGCCCTCGAGATCCTCGGGAAGCTGGGCCCGCAGGCTCCAGAGCTGCAGGCCGATGGGCGTGCCGGAGGCGGTCCTGGCGCCCGCCATGGGATCCGCTCCGAAGAGGCGTCTTGTAGCCGAGAAGGAAAGACCAGCGGTAAGCGTACCGAGAAAGGCGCGTCGGGAGCTGACGATCATCGTGTGGGTCTCCTGGCTCGAGCGGGGCGCCACGCCCCGCCGGCGAAAGGCCATTATTCGGGAGGCCCCGGGCCGCTGCAACCCGGCCGGTGTCGTACCGCCCCGGCTACGACTGACCCTCGCCGCCCGAGCCGGCGGCGGGGTCGTGGAACGGGTGCTGGCCGGCCACCGGGACCACCACCACCCGCCGGGTGGTCCGCTGGTGGCGCACCCTCACCGCGACGGGGCTCTCCAGCTCGCTCGCCTGGCCCGGCGCCGGGGCCAGCACGCAGCGGTTGCGGCCCTGCCGCTTGGCGACGTAGAGCTGGCGGTCGGCCATCCTCAAGAGCGACTCGGCGCTGTCGTGGTTCCGTGACTCGAGCGAGGCGACGCCCACCGACACCGTGACCCGGAAGATGTTCCCGTCGTGCTCCACCACCTGGGCCTCCACCGCCTGCCGCACCCGCTCCACGGCCCGCAGGGCGTGGTCGCGGCCGGTGTTGCGCAGCAGCACCGAGAACTCCTCGCCGCCGTAGCGCGCCAGCAGGTCCTCGGTGCGCAGCACCCCCTCGATCAGCCCGGCCACCTCCTTGAGGGCGGCGTCTCCGGCCAGGTGGCCGAAGCGGTCGTTGACGGCCTTGAAGTGGTCGATGTCGATCATCGCCACCGAGAGCGGGAGCTGGCTGCGATAGCAGAGGGAGAACTCGGCCTCCAGCCCGTCCAGGAAGTACTGGCGGTTGTGGATCCCGAGCAGCGGGTCGCGGGTGGCCGACTCGTAGAGCTGCCGCTGGAAGCTCTCCTCCACCGCATCCTGGAACGAGAACTTGACGATGGTGCCGGCCCCGAGCTGGATCCGATCGCCGTCGCGCAGCACGTGCTCCTCGACCTTCTGGCTGCCGACGTGCACCCCGTTGGTCGAGCCGAGGTCCTGCAGGAGGTACTGGCCGCCCTTCGAGGTCACCTGGGCGTGCCGCCGGCTGGCGGCCTCGTCGTCCACCGTGAGCTCGCAATCGAGGGCCCGACCGATCACGGTGGGCCGGTCGGTCAGCTCCACCATCCGCCCCACCGATCGGCCCCGGATCACGATCAGATAGGCCTTGCCGAGCTGAAGCGGCGACGAGACGAGGCTGTCGATCGTCACCCCGGGAAGGGTGTCGCCGGCGGGATCGCGGCTCACTCCCGACCTCGGCGGACACTGGCTCCCGTCGGGCGGACCTCGGGTTTCTGCGGGATGCGACGGTATGAGGCTCCGATCATCCGCGACGCCAAACCTCTGGAGGGATGCTACGTGCTGATCGTATCACAGGGGCCGGGGTTCGTCCCGCCCCCTGTGGTAGAGTGGCGCGCTTCGTGCGGAAGAGGCAGGAGGGGCCATGAAGAAGCACGGCTACGAAGATCTGGCCGGGATGATCGATCACTCCCTGCTCCACCCCACCATGACCGATGCGGACCTCGAGGCGGGTTGCCGGCTGGCCGCCCAGTACCGAGTGGCCTCCGTCTGCATCAAACCCTACGCGGTCAAGCGGGCGGCCGAGCTGCTGCAGGGGACCGGCGTCCTGGTCGGCACGGTGATCGGCTTCCCCCACGGCGGCAGCACCACCGAGGTCAAGGGCTACGAGACCCGGGTGGCGTGCCAGGACGGCGCCAAAGAGATCGACGTGGTCGTCAACGTCGGCAAGGTCCTGTCTGGAGACTGGGACTACGTCGAGCAGGACCTCCGGGCCGTGGTGGAGGAGTCCCACCAGCACGGCGCCATCGTCAAGGTGATCTTCGAGAACGACTTCCTGCCCGACGACGCCACCAAGATCCAGCTCTGTGAGGTCTGCGAGCGGGTCGGGGCCGAGTTCGTCAAGACGTCGACCGGCTACGGGTTCGTGAAGGGTGAGGACGGCAGGTACGGCTATGCGGGCGCCACCGACGCCGACCTCCGGCTGATGCGGGCCCACGTCTCCGAGAAGGTCCAGGTCAAGGCGGCCGGCGGCGTGCGTGATCTCGACGACCTGATCCGGGTCCGCGACCTCGGCTGTACCCGGGTCGGCGCCACCGCCACCGCGGCCATGCTCGACGAGTACCGCCGCCGCACAAAGTAGGATCCCAGCCGAAAGCCACGTACGGCCCGGGAGACAACCAAGATCCTTCCGGGGTACAGCTTCGAAGCGGCGCTCAGGATGACGCCCGCGACCGGCGCGGCGGCACCCGCCCCCCGTGGCAGTCCCGGCACCTCACGAAGTGGATGTCGTGGGAGCTCTTCGGGTCCTTGAACGTGGTGTCCATGGTCTCGACGTCGAGGCCGCAGTTGGAGAAGGCCGGATGACACCCGGCGCACGAGGCCCGGGTGTCCTGACGATGCCGCGAGTGACACGCCAGGCAACCGATCCCCTCGTGCACGCCGATCGCGGTCCGGTCGTCACCGGACGCCACCTCGGCGCTGGCCAGCGGCGCGTGGCACTGGTAGCAGAGGGCCTGACGCGGATCCGGGCTGGCAGCGACCGGCCGCCCGTGGTCCCTCATCGCCGGCAGCGGGAGCAGGTCGGCGGGAACGTCCCTCTGTCCGCGGCGATCGTAGAAAGCCAGCGAAGGCCGGAAGCGCTCGCGGTCGGCGGGCGCGCTCTCGGCCTCCGAGCGGAGCAGGCCGAGCGGCATCCCCTTTCGATGGACCTGATGGCAGGCCATGCAGGGGATGGCGTGACGGGCGCCCATCCCCTCGGGCTCGAGCCGCCAGGGACCGACGGTATCCAGCGGCTCCACCAGGTCGCGGATCGGACCCTCGAAGTACATGCCGTGGCAGCGCAGGCAGTCGTCCATCAGCAGCCGACGCTGGTTGTGGGAGGCGTCGAGGAAGATGCGCTGGTAGGTGGTGCCGTGGGGTCCGGCCGACCACTCGGCCGCCTCCTGCCGGTGGCAGCGGACGCAGCGCTCCACCAGGGCGTCCACCTGCTCGTCCGTGATCCCGATCCGCTCGGGCAGCTTCCCTCCGAGATGAACGCCGACCCGGCGCAGGTTGCCGAGATGAAACTCGATCTGCGGGGTCAGAATCCCGCCGTGGCAGGCGTCGCAGCCCACGCCGCGATGGGTGGAGCCTTGCCACAGCTCCACATAGGGCTGGATCTCGTGGCAGTCGCCGCACAGCCTCGAGCCGCGGGCCGAGTAGTAGCCGCTCCCCGCCAGGACCAGCAGGGGCAGGCCCAGGAGCACGCCGAGCAGGAGACGAAGGCCCGGACGGCGCCGGCGCGGGGCGGGAGGGGCGGCAGAGGGCGTGGTCACCTGAGGCCTCCTCCCCTCCACTCCCGGGTGATGTAGTCCGAGGCGTAGTAGGCGATGGCCATCACCGTCAGCACCGGGTTGAAGCCGCCGTTGGTGACGTGAACGGAGGCATCGACGACGAAGGCGTTGTCGACGTCGTGGATCTTGCAGTGGCGGTCGACCACCGAGGTCTTGGGGTCGTCACCCATCCGGCAGGTGCCGGCCTGGTGCTGGCCGGCGCTCAGGGCCCGGCCGGGGGCCCAGGTCCAGGTCCGGCTGGCGCCCGCCTCCAGCAGCCACCGCTCCGCCTTCTTGGCCTGCTCCTGGGCGATCTCGACGGTGTGGGCGTGGTTGGTGCCGGACAGCCGGGCCACCGGGACCCCCCAGTGGTCCTTCACCACCGGGTCCACCTGGACCCGGGAGTCGAACACCGGCATCTCCTGGACCGGCCCCATCACGCCGATGCTGCGCCGGTAGTAGCGGCGCATGTACTGCTTGTGCTCGATCCCCCAGGCCGGCACGTCGGGCGGGCGCTTGTCGAAGAACTGCACCGGCAGCCGGATGAACTCGTTGGCCAGCATGCCGCCACCCACCAGGCCCGGGTTGCCGTGGTTGAAGTCGCAGATGGCGATCGAGGCGCCGGGGCCGACGTCGTCGAAGACGACCTCCTCGAACAGGCCGAAGGCGCCCGGGTAGGCGTGCCCCTGCAGGTTCCTCCCCACCCAGTCGTAGTGGTTGCCGAGCCCGTTCGGGTGGAGGCGGCTTCTCGAGTTGAGCAGCAGCCGGGCCGACTCGATCGCGCCTCCCGAGACGATGACGAGGTCCGCCGGCTGCTCGTGGCGCCATCCCTTGCCGTCGAAGTAGGTGATCCCGGTGGCCCTCCCCTGTCGGTCGACCAGGATCTGCTCGACCAGACACTCGGTCTCGAGCTGGCAGTTGCCGGTGGCCAGGGCCTTGGGGATCACCGTGTTGTGGGTTCCGCACTTGGCGTCCACCTCGCAGGCGAAGCCCACGCACCAGCGGCAGCGCATGCAGGGGGGACGTCCGCCGAAGGGGACGCTGTTGCGCAGCATCGGGATGTCGAAGGGGTGCCATCCGAGGCGCAGCGCCGCCGGCTTCAGGACCTCGTACTCCCGGTTCGGGGGGAGCGGCGGCATCGGCAGCGGCCGGCGCCGCTCCGCCTTGAACGGGTTGGCCGAGTCGTCACCGGAGACGCCGATCTCCCACTCCGCCTTCTCGTAGAAGGGCTCCAGGTCGTCGTAGCGAATGGGCCAGTCGTCGAGCGTGCTCCCCTCGACGGGGCCGTAGGTCGAGCGGAGCCGGAAGTCCTGCTCCATGTAGCGCCAGGCCTGGGCCCCGTAGCTGAAGGTCCCGCCTCCCACGCAGGCGGCGTTGTTCTGGTAGTCCCAGCCGCGGTCGGGAGAGACCAGGCGCTCTTGGCCGTCCGGCGTGACCAGCACCCGCGGGTTGCGCGCCGGGTCGGGTCCGAAGGCCGTCCCCAGCGCCCAGGTGCGCTGGTTGATCAGGTCGTCCTTGCGGAAGTCGAACGCCGTGTGGAAGTGGCCGCGCTCCAGCAGCAGCACGCTCAGCCCCGCCTCCGCCAGCTCCTTGGCGACGATCCCACCGCCGGCGCCGGCACCGACCACCACCGCGTTGACCCGTGGCCGCTCCAAGGCTCTAGCCCTCCTCTCCGGAGGGCGCGGCCGGCTTCCTCTGGAGCGAGTACGGATCGCGTCCCCGTACCGGCGGGTAAGGCAGGCCGATCATCCGCCAGCTCGCCCCGTCGCGGTTGCCGCCGTGGCGGGGGTCGCCGTAGTAGCCGTACATGGTGTGGGCCACGACCAGCCGGAAGAAGGTCGGGGCGTCGGTCTGGGGCCAGGCCGACGCCAGCGCCTGGTTCCGCTCCAGAGCCCGCAGCACCTCGACCTGCTGCTCGACGGAGAGCTGGGCGAGCGGCTTGCCGAACCCCTGGATCGCGGTCTCGTCGACGCCCTGGAGCCCGAGCCGGTACAGCGCCTGGTAGTCGGAGTAGCGAGTGGCGAGCTGCCGGTCGATGAAGTCCACCACCCCGGACTCGACGGCGCCGGGGAAGTCGTCCTTGGGGATGATCCGCTCGCACACCGCCTCGAGGGTGTGGCGCTCCCGGCGTCTGAGGAACCCTCCGTCTCCGCCGGCTCCCCGGGTACAGGCGCCCACCGAGCAGGCGGCGGCTGCGGCTGTCGCCGCCTTCAGGAACTCCCGGCGGTCCAGCGGATGGCTGGAGACCATCGGTCCTCCTCTATCGCGCCGATGACGGGTCGCCCGTCGACTCGATCGACCGGAGCATGGCGCGCACGAAGGCCCGGGAGCCATCGTCCCCTCCGGCGAGGCTGAGGGCGGTGATCAGGGCCTGTCGGGCCTCAGCGGTACGCCCCAGCCCGTCGAGGACCTGGCCCAGCAGCTTGTATCCCTCGAAGGTCGGCTCGGCGGCGTTGGCGCGCGCGCACAGCGCGAGCGCCTCCCGGTGCTCGCCCACCGTGAACAGGGAGGCCGCCTGCTCCAGGTCGACCTCCACGGTGGAGCCGAAGCCGGAGAGGTGACGCGAGAGGTCGGGCGGGTGCCGCTCGAAGGCGGCGGTGATCTCACCCAGACGGTCCAGGTAGAGGCAGCGCGGCGCCTGGAGCTCGAGGTGCATGTTGTCGTCGGTGTTGATCGGGGCCGATCCCGTGAAGGCCCCGCTCGTGGCCGGGTCGAGGGCGAGCCGGGAGAGGAGGTCGAACGGGTGGCGGATCCCCACCGACGCCAGGGTCCCCGACCGCCGTGGGTCCCGCAGCAGGTCCCGCATCCGCGGACCCGAGAACTGGATCGGCCGGCGGGAGCCCAGCAGCAAGGTATCGCGGCGGCTCGACAGCCGGAACACCAGGTGCTCCGGGAACACGCTGCGGAACGTGGCCACCAGAGACTGCACCAGGGGCTCCGACATCCCGTAGAGGTGGAACCACTGGCACAGCACGCCGTCCTCGCTCAGCCGGGCGGCGACCAGGCGGAAATAGTCCTGGGTGAACAGGTTGGCCTCGCCGGTCTGCCACGGGTTGGAGGGCTCGGCGATGATCACGTCGTAGCGCACCGCGCTGCGGCGCAAGAGGGCCCGAGCGTCGCCGATCGCGAGCCGCAGCCGGGGATCCGAGAGCGGCTGCCCGTTGACCGTGTCGAAGTAGTGGGAGGCGGCCACCACCGCCGGCTCGATCTCGAAGGCGTCCACCCGGGCCACCGGATAGGAGAGCGCCGCCCCTGCGGTCACGCCGCTGCCCCAGCCGATCACGGCGACCCGCTGGGCAGGACGCAGGAGCAACGGCAGGTGGGCCGCCAGCAGCTGGGTCTGCATGTCCCCGGGCCCGGTGGAGGCGTCACTCTTGCCGTTGATCCGAAGGATCCGGGTGTTCCCGATCTGGTGGACCGCCACGCTGGCGGTGGCCCCGTCCCGGTAGAAGAGGAGCTGATGGGCCTCGACCACCTCCCTGAGACCCTGGTCGTTCTGGTCGGCGTAGTACGGCAGGTTGGCGTAGAAACCGATCCCCTTGGTCGTCTCGATCCCTCGGGGCGCCACCAGGAGGACGAACAGCAGCGCCAGGGCGAAGGCGACTCCCGGGGCGGGAAGCCGCCGTCGTGGCCAGACCACCAGCACCAGGGCGGCCAGCAGGGCCACGGACGAGGCCAGGCGCACGCTGGCGTCGACACCGAGGCTGCCCAGGAGCAGCGCCCCGGCCAACGCCGCTCCGACCGCCGAGCCCACCAGGTTCGCGGTGTAGAGCCTCGACACCTTGCGGCCGACCTCGCCCGCCTCGCCCGCCAGCGCGCCGGCGGCGAGGGGCAGCATCGCCCCGAGGCCGAGCGCGGCGGGAAGCATCAGCACGGCGGCGGTGGCGAACTGTAGCAGGGCGATGCGGACGGTGCCCCCGCCGACCAGTTTGAAGAGCTCCACGAACAGGCGGGGCAGCGATTGTGCGAGCAGGAAGCTCAGGTGGGCGGCCACCGCGGCCGCCCCCAGCAACCAGGCCACGGCGTCGACGGAGACACGCCGCTTGACGCGCGAGAGCAGCAGCGAGACGAGCGCCGAGCCCAGGGCGATCCCGAAGAGGTACGTCGACAGCATGATCGTCACGCCGTAGACCGACGAGCCCAGGGCGATGGAGAGAGCGCGGGTCCAGGCCACCTCGTAGACCATGGCCGCCGCCCCGGAGACGAACAGGGCCGCCCGCAGGAGACCGTCACCCCCCAGGTCGGCGGCGGGAGAGACGACCGCGGGGGGAGCCTCCCAGGCCGGGAAGATCCGTCGGCTCGCCAGGACCAGCATGCACACGAAGAGGTCGACGGCCGAGGCGACGTACAGCGTCCGGGCGAGGCCGAGGCCCGGGAACAGCCAGAAGACCGCCAGCAAGGGCCCGAGCACCGCCCCGGCGGTGTTGGCGGCGTACAGCCGGCCCACCTCCACGGCTTGCCGTCCCGAGGGCCCCCCGAAGGCCCGCGCCAGGATCGGCAACGAGGCCCCCATGCCGATGGTGGCCGGCAGCAGCAGGCCAATGGCCGCCGCGAACTGCATCGCCGGGTCGGGGACGTCGACCAAGAGCAGCAGGTGGGGGGTGGCCAGGCCGTAGGCGCCGGCCCAGCCCTCGAGGAGGGCATAGGCCACGATCGGGTCGAGCCGCGAGACGAGGCGGCCGCCGGCCACGGCGCTGCCCAAGGCCATGCCCGCCATGAACGCGCCGAGAACGGCACCCATCGCCAGCGCGGTCGCCCCCAGCGACAGCAGGAGCAGCCGGGTCCAGATCACCTCGAAGACCAGGGAGCTGGCCCCGGTCAGGAAGAAGGAGCCCAGAAGGAGGGAACGACCCGACAACGAGAGGCGACCGTCCTCGGGTCGGGACACCGGCGATTATACCCGCCAGCGGCCTGCGCGGGGCGTCTCGAGAGTGATCCCTTTCATTGATAACGGGTGATCGGCCATGGGATGGTCGGCCCGGCCCTGAACCGGGAGGCACTCATGAGACAGGTGGCTTCGATTCTCGTCGGTGGCGGCCTCTGCGCACTTCTCTCGGCAGGCGCGGCGCGGGGCCAGGACCTTCAGGTCTTCCACGATCCCGTGGGCTGCCTGGTGGCCGACCGCTACCCGCGATTCGAGGCCCGGATCGAGCCGGAGTCGGCGGCCGCCCGGGTGAGGATCCAGTTCCGGACCGAAGAGGCGGTGGACTGGTACTTCGTCGAGATGAAGCGGGAGAACGGCGGCCGAGCGGGCCTCCTGCCCAAGCCCACCAAGAGCCTGAAGCGCTTCCGCTACTACATCGAGGTCACCGGCACCGACTTCGAGTCGGCGAGAACACCCGAATACGCCGCGGAGGTCGTGCCCGACGCCTCGAGCTGCGGGTCGAAGCTGGTGGCGGCCAGCGTCCCCTCGACCGGATCGGTGGTGGTGGGTGGCCCGGCCGGCGCCCCGGCCGTCCCGCCGGGCTTCGCCACCCTCGGCGTGGCCGGCGTCGCTGCCGGGGGTGCCGCCGTCGGCGCCGGGGCCGTCGGCGCTGGCGGCGTGTCGACGGGACTGGTGGTGGGGGGCGTGGTGCTGGGGGCGGCGGCCGTGGCCGGCGGCGCGGTGGCGATCGCCGGGGGCAGCGACGAGACCCCTGCCGCCACCAGCCCGCCCGTCACCAGCCCGCCGCCCACCACCCAGCCCCCGCTTCCGGAGGCCGTCCTCGAGTTCCCCCAGCACTGCGCCGTGCTCAGCGGAGGCCCGATCCGCGTGGGGCAGACGGTCGTCCTGGGCTTCGGCGTGGGGCGCTGGGAAACGGTCGCAGAGGCCGAAGCCCAGGCCTCGGGAGAGGCCGCGTCGTTCAGCGTGGACGGCGTGGGGCTGCCCGTCACCTACACGGGCGTGACCTGGCACGAGGGGGGAGGCATCCCGCCAGGATGGGGCTATGCCGCCAACACCACCTGGGTGGCGACCGCCGGAGCCCATACGGCGATCGGGACCTGGCAGGGACCTTCCTTCAACGAGACGCTGAGCTGCGGGATCACGCCGATCGGCTAGGAAGCGGTGAGCCCCTCACCGGGGAGGGCCGGTGAGGCCGGGCCAGTCGTCGGTGCGGAACGGAGACGCCGGCAGACCGGCACCGTTTCTCAGGTTGTTGGCGGGGTTGTCGGCCCAGCCGTAGCGCACGGCCACCGGCTCCTGGACCTCCGGGTGATGGACGATCACGCTGTCCCCCTCCACGGTCGCCTCGGCCCAGCGGAACCGGCGATCCTTGCCGGCGATCGCAAAGCCCAGAAGCGGCGCGCCGCCACGCGGGGCGAGCCCCCGGGCATGGTCGAAACGCACCCGGATGCGGTCGCCCTCCACCGTCCTGTCGAGGTACCGCGGGCCCGAGGACTCGATCTGGCGGCCGTACACCTCGGCCAGGGCGATCAGGTACAGCCGGCGGCCCACCTCCTCCTTGTTGCGGGGGTGGATGTCGTCGCCGTTGCCGATGTCGACGGTGACCGCCATGCCGGTGCGGGGCACCCCGAGGGTCAGGAGCTGGGCCTCGCGCAGCTCGGCCCAATCACTCTCCCCGGGCGCGTCGAGGCGAGCCCGGTAGTTGGCGAGCTGCACGTAGAGGAACGGCAGGTCCGGCGGCCCCCAGGCGTCCCGCCAGCTCTGGATCAGGGTCGGGAACAGGGTCCGGTACTGCCAGGCGCGGCCGGCGTTGGACTCGCCCTGGTACCAGATGACACCGCGGATCCCGTAGTGGCAAAGCGGCGCGATCATCCCGTTGTACAGCACGGTGGGGCTGTTCGGGTCGTCCACGCCGGCGGGAGGGCGCGGCTGGGTCGAGAAGTCGGGCCGGCCGGGCGGGATCTCGGTCTCGACCTGCTGGGCCCAGGGTCCGGCCAGCGAAAAGGTCTCGCCGCAGCCGTGGCAGCCCAGCTTCATCTCGGCCGCCGGTCCGGCGAAGCCACCGTTGCCGTAGTGGTCGAAGACCCGCACCGCGATCAGGTTTCGGCCCGCCCGGACCAGCTCGCCCGGGACCGTGTAGTGGCGGCGGGCCTCGTAGTACCGCAGCGTCTCAGCGCCGGTGGCGCCGACTCGATTCCCGTTGAAGTAGGTGGTGTCGAAGTCGTCGATCGCGCCCAGGTCGAGGGTCAGCTCCTTCCCCGCCCACGCCTCGGGCAGCTCGACCGCACGGCGGAACCAGACCACGCCGTCGATCAAGAGCCCCGAGGTCTCCCAGTACTGGGGCTGGGGTGTCACCACCCAGCCGGAGTCGTCGAAGTCCGGGTCCGCCCATCCCTGCTCGAGACCACGGTTGGGAGGATCCGGGGCGTAGTTCTTGGCCTCCCAGGCCATCGTCTTCTCGATGTAGTCCTCCCGGAGCTTCCCGAGCTGGTCCTCGGGCATCGCGAGGGCCGAAAGCGCGTCCGAGAAGGCGGGGTCCTCGGCCAGCGCGTTCCGGGGCGTCCAGGCCTCGGCAGGCGTCCCGCCCCAGGCGCTCTGGATCAGGCCCACCTTCACCCCCAGCGCGGCGGCCAGGCGGCGCCCGAAGAAGAGGGCGACGGCCGAGAACGGCGAGGCCGACTCGGCCCGGCACTCCTCCCAGCTCGCCTCCACGTCGTCGAGCTCCGAAAGCGCGGTCTTGCGACCGACCTGGAACAGGCGCAGCCCCGAGCAGCCGGCGGCCGAGAGCTCGTCGGCGGCGAACGCGTTGGCGAGCGGCATCTCCATGTTGGACTGCCCCGAGGCCACCCACACCTCGCCCAGCCAGACGTCGCCGAAGCGCAACTGGTTGCTGCCCACGACCGTCAGCTCGTGGGGCCCCCCGGCTTCGAGGGCGGGGAGCTTCAGCTCGAAGCGTCCCTGGGCATCGCCCTGGGTGGTTGCGCTGGCTCCGGCGAGGCTCACCGTCACCTCCTCGCCGGGATCGGCCCATCCGAAGAAGCGCAGCTCGCGATCGGCCTGCAGCACCATGTGATCGCCGAATAGCGCCGGCATCCGGACCTCGGCCGACGCCGCCGACGGGACGATCGCCAGCACCGATGCCAACGCCAGGTGGGTTCGCCACGAACGCTCGGTCATCGAGGCCTCCTCGGGGTAGGGCGCTGCCGCGCATTCTACCCGCGCGGCGGGTCCGGCGGTCGTCCGCCCGGCAACCGCTCCGCTTCTACCATCATTCGTGATCGTGATAGCCTCCGGCGGACGGGTCGCGCCCGGCGGTTGGGGAGCGACGGCCCGCTTCGTAGGACCGATGGCCCCGGCTCGAGGAGGAGACAGCAATGGCCAACCGCATCGGCATCCGGCTCGAGGACAAGAACGCCTTCGAGCGGCGCGCCGCGCTCACGCCCGAGGCGGTGGCCACGCTCGCCGGCCAGGGGGTCGAGGTGTGGGTCGAGCGGTTCCCGCGGCGGGCCTTCCAGGACGCCGACTATGCCGAGGCCGGCGCCCGGCTCTCTGACGACGTCAGGGGCTGCGAGCTGGTCCTGGGGATCAAGGAGATGCCCTGGGACTACTTTCGCCCGGGTGGCGCCTACATGTTCTTCTCGCACACCATGAAGGGGCAGCCCTACAACATGGCGATGCTGAGGAGCCTGGTCGAGCGCGGCTGTACGCTGCTGGACTACGAGGTGGTGACCGACCCTCGCGGCCGACGACTCATCTTCTTCGGCCGCTATGCCGGACTGGCCGGGATGATCGATACGCTGTGGACGCTCGGACAGAGGCAACAGGTGCTGGGGCAGGAGACGCCCTTCGCCTCGCTCCGGCCGGCCCACGCCTACGCCGGCCTCGAGGCCGCCCGGGCCGCCGTGGCGGAGGTGGGCGAGCAGGTCAAGAGGCGTGGCCTGCCCGGGCCGCTCTGCCCCCTGGTGGTCGGCATCACCGGATACGGCAACGTCTCCCAGGGGGCCCAGGAGATCCTGGAGCTGCTACCTCACGTCGAGGTGGCGCC
>CAZNNH010000006.1:43693-73975 GCA_964574335.1 uncultured Acidobacteriota bacterium
ACGAGCTCGCCGGCTTCGTCTCCGAGAACGGCGGCCTGGCCGACCGGCTGGTCAGGGTGGTCTTCAAGGAAGAGCACCTGGTGGAGCCGATCGACGAGGCGGCGCGATTCGACCTCCACCACTACTACGACCACGGCCAGTCGTATCGCTCGCGCTTCGGGCCCCAGCTCGAGCTGCTGTCGGTGCTGGTGAACGGCATCTTCTGGGCGCCACGGTATCCGAAGCTGGCCGACGCCACCCAGCTTCGGGCGCTGTTCGCGGGGAGCTCGCCGCCGAAGCTGGTGGTGGTGGGCGACATCACCTGCGACGTGGACGGCTCGCTCGCCTGCACCGTCCGCGACACCGAGCCGGGCGACCCGGTCTACGTCTACGACCCGGTCACCCGGAAGGCGCGTTCGGGTTTCGAGGGACCTGGCCTTGCGGTGATGGCGGTGGGCAACCTCCCCTGCGAGCTCCCCCGTGAAGCGACCGAGACCTTCTCCGAGGCCCTGCTGCCGTTCATCCCGGAGCTCTCGCGTGCCGACCTTCAGGCCCCCTTCGACAAGGTGGCGCTGCCCGACCCGATCCGCCGCTCGGTGATCCTGTGGCGCGGACGGTTCACCCCCGCCTTCGCCCGGATGGAAACGTTCCTGCGCGAAGGCTCCAAGTAGCTACCCGAGGAGAAGCACCCTATGAAGCGTGTCCTGGTTCTGGGAGCGGGGCTGGTTTCCCGTCCCCTCGTTCACTACCTGTGCGGCCAAGAGGACCTCGAGGTTCTGGTGGCTTCCCGGACCGTCAGCAAGGCCCAGGCGCTGGTGGCCGGTCGCCCCCGGGGCCGGGCGGTTTCCCTCGACGTCAAGGACGAGGCCGCCCTCGAGGGGCATGTCCGCGAGTCCGATCTCTCGGTGTCGCTGCTCCCCGCCACCGAGCACGTCAAGGTGGCCCGCCTCTGCCTGAAGCATCGCAAGCACATGGCCACCACCTCCTACATCAGCCCGGCGATGAAGGCCCTGGACGCCGAGGTGCGCGCCTCGGGCCTCACCTTCATCAACGAGTGCGGGGTGGACCCCGGAATCGACCACATGTCGGCGATGCGGGTCATCCACCAGACCGCGGCGCAGGGGGAGAAGGTGGTCTCCTTCCGCTCCTACTGTGGCGGCCTGCCTGCCCCCGAGGCCAACACCAACCCGATCGGATACAAGTTCTCGTGGGCGCCCCGCGGGGTGCTGGTGGCGGCCACCAACCCCGCCCGATACCTGGAGGACGGCCGGGTGGTCGAGGTGCCGGGGAGCGAGCTGTTCCGCAGCCCGGAAAGGGTCGAGGTGGAAGGGACCGGCGTGTTCGAGGGCTATCCCAACCGGGACTCGCTCCCGTACATGGAGATGTACGGGCTCTCCGGGCTGCACACGATGTTCCGGGGAACGCTGCGGAACCTCGGCCACTGCGAGACCTTCTACCAGTGGGTGAAGATGGGCCTGCTCGACCCGGCCGCGCGCACCGACCTTGCGGGGCTCACCTGCCGCGAGCTGGTGCGCCGCCTCTCGGGAGGCGGGGACGACGTGGCGGCCGGCCTGGCCCGCAAGCTGGGCGTGTCCCGCGACCACCCGGCGATCACCAAGCTCGAGTGGCTGGGGATGCTCGAGGACCGGCCGGTCCCGGTCGCCGAGGGCGGCAACATCGACGTGATGGCGGCCCGGATGCTGGAGCGGTGCTCGTTCGCGGAGGGCGAGCGGGACCTGATCGTGCTCCAGCACGAGTTCGTCATCGCAGCAGAGCGGAGCGAGCGCAAGGTCCTCTCGACGCTGGTCGACTACGGCATCCCGGGCGGCGACAGCGCGATGGCGCGCACGGTCTCGCTGCCGGTGGCGATCGCCACCCGCCTCATCCTGGCCGGGGAGATCACCGAGCGCGGGGTGATCGCGCCGGTGAGCCCCGCCAGCTACCAGCCGATCCTCGGCGCGCTCGACGAGCTCGGCATCCGCTGCCAGGAACGGGAGGCCTGAGCGGGAGGCGCTATGCCACGCCGGCACCCCGGGGCGGAATCGGCTCCGGGGCGGCGCGACCGGCCGCGTTCTCGCCCTCGTGGTAGCTCGGCTCGACGTTGACCGCCCACACGTCGTGGTCGGCCCCGGCCACGTTGCGGGCCGCGTGCAGACCGGCCAGCATCGAGTGGTCCTGGTTGTTGTAGCGGTGCTGGCCGCCGCGGCCGATCACCTGCAGGTTTCGGAGGCCCCCGAGGTACTCGCGCAGCCCGGCGATCGTCTCGCGATAGCCGCCATCGTAGACGGGATAGGCCTTGGCCATCCGGACCGCGGCACCGTCCTCGACCTCGGACGGCGCCAGCAGCCCCAGACGGGCCGCCTCGTCCCGAGCCAGCGCCACCAGGGAGGCGTCGGACGAAGACCAGAGAGAATCGCCCTGGTTCACGAAGTACTCGAGCCCCAGCGAGGTCTTGGCCGGGTCCGGCACCATGGCCGGGCTCCAGTTCTTGAAGTTCTGGATCCGCCCCACCCGCACCTCGGGGGAGTGGACGTAGATCCAGTTGTCGGCGAAAACCTGGGGCCGGTCGACCACCAGGCAGACGGTGAGGAAGTCGCGGTAGTGAAGGCGGCGTGCCAGGCGCAACACCGGCTCGGGCGCGGGTGGGTCGAGGGCCAGCACCAGCTCGCCGATGGGCATCGACGAGATGACCTGGTCCGCTTCGACCCACCGCTCAGGGCCCGAGGGGTCCGAGACCGCGACCGCGTGGACCCTCCCTTGAGAGTGACGCAGCCGCGAGACGGCGACCTGCCGCCGCACACGGCTGCCCAGGCGGTCGGCCACCCGCTCCCACATCATCCCGGGGCCGAGGCGCGGGTAGTGGAAGCGATCGATCAGGGTGGTGGCGATGGCCCCGCCATCGGAGCCGAAGAGCGCGTTCCGAAGGGCGCCCGCCAGGTCCAGGCTCTTGATCCGCTGGGCCGCCCAGTCCGCGGAGATCTCCGAGCACGGCATCCCCCAGACCTTCTCGGTGTAGGTCTTGAAGAAGGTCCGATAGAGCCGGGACCCGAAGCGGTTGCTCACCCACTGCTCGAAGCTGTGCTCCTCGGCGGTGGGGCGCAGGCGTGCCCGTGCGTAGCTGGCCAGGATCCGGAGCGCCTCGACCGGCCCCAGGCCGACCAGGGCATTCCAGGGACGCAGCGGGTAGTCGAAGAAGCGGTTGCGGAAGTGGATCCTCGAGACCCGGCGCCGCTCCAGCAGGTCGGGGCCCAGCACCTCCTCCCACAGCGCCTGAACCTCGGGCACCTTGGTGAAGAAGCGGTGGCCGCCGATGTCGAAGCGAAAGCCTCGATGGCGGACGGTCCGGGACAGGCCGCCCACCGTGTCGTCCTTCTCCAGGACCAGGCCGTCGATGCCGAGCCGGACCAGCTCGTGGCCCGCCGTCAGCCCTGCCGGCCCTCCGCCGATGACGACGGTGAAGGGGCGGGTCACGGCGAGGCCGGGTCACGGCGGATCTGGTAGCACCGGGTCTGCGGCTGCGCGGCATCGCGCCGGGAGCGTTGGGCCTGCTCGTCCTGGCGCCAGAGCGTCTCGGCCGTCTCGGCCAGCTCGGGCTGTTCGTCGACGGCCGCCAGGACCTGGCGGCGCACCCGCTCGAGCTCGTGGCGCGACTCGGCGGCCCACAGGACCGGGAACGCCTGCGCTCTCATGGGAGTGCGAAGCCGGGCCAGGTTGACGCCGTCCCGGAACTCTGCGGCGGTCAGGGTGGCGATCGGCTGCCCATCGATCGTCAGATCGTAGCGACCTGGAGCCAGGCCCGTCACCACCAGCGGTTGCTGGTCGAGCGTCTCCAGGCCGGCGCCCGCCCGTTCGGCCAGCGCCACGTCAGCATCGGCGAAGTCCAGGGGGAGCGGGAGCGACTCGTCGAGCTGGCTCCAGCCGGCTCCTTGCTCGGTCGCCTCCAGTTCGGTCACCTGGGTCCGCTCGGCGGCGACCACCTCGCCCTTCCCCGCATCGATCTCCACCCGGCTGACCAGCCCCGGCGCCTGCCAGGCCCGCAGCAGCGCCGCCCCCATCATCAGATGGCCGGCGGCCGACGGGTGGACCCGGTCCGGGACCAGCATCCGCGCAAGGGCCGGCTCCTGTTGCTGTACAGCCAGCAAGCCGGCGTTCAGCGGTCCGTGGAAGTCCACCACCGAAGCGCCCAGCCGGGGCCCGAGCGCCCCCAGGTAGCAGCCGAAGCGCCGGAGCACGTCGTCGTAGCCCGGCCGGAACTGCGGGGGACGGGTGACGTCGTCGAATGGCGAGGGCTGGACCAGGAAGAGGCGGACGGCGGGGAGCGCCTCCTTCAACCTGGCCACCAGGGACCGGTAGCCCTCCGCGAAGGCGGCGAAGGTCGGGGCGTCGTAGCGCCTGTACCCTCCGTCGTTCATGCCCAGCATGATGGTGACCACGGTGGGCTGGACGGAGATCACGTCGCGCCGCAGGCGTTCCCCGATCGAGCCTGCCCCGCCGCCCGCCACCGTGTCGCCGCCGACGCCGGCGTTGTAGAAGCGGACGTCCCAGCGCGGAAAGCGCGTCGCCACGTACGTCTCCACCAGCCGCGCGTAGCCGCCGTCCTGGGTGATGCTGTCGCCGTAGAAGACCACCCGATCGCCGTCGCGAAGTGTGAAGGCGCCCCCCCGATCGGCCGCCAGCAGAGATGGCGGGGCCCACGCGAGCACACAGCCAGCCAGCCACGCAAGGCCTCTCCCAGCCCTCTTCTTCACGCTGATCCTCCCGCTCCGCCGATGCCGTTCGCGCATCGAGTGTGCCAGAATACCTCCATACTCTGAGAGCCAGAGCCGTGGATCGAGAGCCGAGCCTGACCGCTGCACGCGCCGAGCTGGAGCGAGCGCTCCTGTCGATGGATCGCCTGGCCGCAAGACGTGTGCTCGCCGAGACGTTGGCACAGGGCCCCCTCGCCAGCGTGGAAGCGCTGCTGGTCCCCGCCCTCGAGAAGATCGGCCGCGACTGGGAGCAGGGCAAGGTGGCCCTCTCCCAGGTTTACATGAGCGGACGCATCAGCGAGGAGCTGATCGAGGAGCTGCTGCCGCTGACGCCGGAGGGGAGCTCGGACCGCCCCATCGTCGCGATCACCATGCTCCACGACTTCCATCTCCTCGGCAAACGCATCGTCACCTCGATGCTGCGGGCCAACGGGCTCGTCGTCCGCGACTACGGCCGCACCGAGGTGGACGAGCTGGTCGAGCGGGTCCGCCGGGAGCAGGTCTCGATCCTGCTCATCTCGACCCTGATGCTCTCCTCGGCGCTCCGGGTCGAGGACGTGATCACCGGGCTTCGCGAGTCGGGGCCTTCGGTGAAGGTGGCGGTCGGGGGGGCGCCGTTCCGCTTCGACGAGCAGCTCTACCTCGAGGTCGGCGCCGACGCCTACGGCCGCAACGCCAGCGACGCCCTGCGGCTGGTGTCCGGCTGGCTGGAGGGACGCCCGTGACCCCTCTTCAACGAGTCCTCGCCACCTTGGCCCACAGGGAGCCGGACCGGGTCCCGCTGTTCCTGCTGCTGACCGGCCACGGGGCCCGCGAGCTGGGCCTCTCGGTCAGGGAATACTTCTCGAAAGCCGAGCACGTGGCGGAGGGGCAGCTCCGCCTGCGGGCTCGCTTCGGGCACGACTGCTACTACCCCTTCTTCTACGCGGCGGTGGAGGTGGAGGCGTTCGGCGGAGAGGTCCTCTACGTCGACGACGGGCCTCCCAACTCCGGCCGACCGATCCTGTCCGGACCCGAGGACATCCGGAGGCTGAAGGCCCCGTCGGTGCACGACACGCCCTGCCTGACCAAGGTGCTGGAGGCGATCCGGCGCCTCAAGTCGGAGGCCCGGGACGAGGTACCGATCATCGGCGTGGTGATGTCGCCCTTCTCGCTGCCGGTGATGCAGCTCGGCTTCGAGCGCTACCTGGACCTGATCCACGACCAGCCCGCCCTGTTCGCCCGGCTGATGGAGGTAAACGAGTCCTTCTGCGTGGAGTACGCCAATGCCCAGCTCGACGCCGGGGCCACCGCCATCTGCTACTTCGACCCAGTCTCGTCGTCCACCATCACGCCTCCCGAGCTGTATCGGCGGACCGGATTCGAGGTCGCCCGGCGGACGCTTTGCCGGATCCACGGCCCCACCGCCACCCACATGGCCTCGGGGCGTTGTCTCCCGATCGTGGCCGACCTGGCCGAGACGGGGACCTCGGCGGTGGGGGTCAGCGTCGACGAGGACCTGGCCGCGCTGAAGCGGAGCTGCGCCGGACGGCTCACGCTGCTCGGCAACCTCAACGGGATCGAGATGCGGCGCTGGAGCCCGGAAGGGGCCGCGGGGCACGTCAAGCAGGCCGTCGCTACCGCCGGTCCGGGCGGCGGCTTCATCCTCTCCGACAACCACGGCGAGATCCCGTTCGGGGTCCCCGCGGCGGTGCTGCAGGCCCTGGTCGAGGCCACCGAGCGCTACGGCCGCTACCCCCTGGATGGGCTCGATGAGCGATGAGCCCAAGCGCTGCCTGCTGGTCTGCCAATCGTATCTGGCCGAGGCGACGGCGGTGCTCGAGGGCGAGGATCTGCGGGACCTGTCGGTTCGCGCCTACCCGGCCGCGTGCCTCCGTGACCGGCAAGCGCCACGCCCCTCCGGCGGTGAGCCGGCCGGCCCGGCGGCGGCGGATACCTGCCGGATCGTATGCGGGACCCGTGCCAGCGTGCCGTTCGAGCCGCTTCCGGAGGGACAGCATGTGGTCCGGCTGGAGCGCTGCTTCGATGCCGTCGCCGGGCGGCGCCTGGTCGACGAGCTGCTCTCGGGCGGCGCCCACCTGCTGACGCCGGGCTGGCTCGCCCGGTGGCGCGAGCACCTCCATGAGTGGGGGTTCGACGACCGCGAGATGGCGCGAGCCTTCTTCGCCGAGTCCGCCCGCCACCTGGTGCTGCTCGACACCGGCCTCGATCCGGAGAGCCCGAGAAGGCTCCAGGAGCTGGCCGCGTTCGTCGACCGACCCGCCGACATCATCACGGTGGGGCTCGACCGCTACCGCTCCTTCCTGGTTCGCACCCTCTCGGAGTGGCGGGTGGCGGAGGAGCGGCAGGCGGATCGGCGGGCGCTGGCCCAGGCCCAGCAGCGGGCCGCCGACTTCGGACTGCTGGTGGACCTGACCGGGAGCCTGGCCCAGGCCCACAGCGAGCGCGAAGCCATCGACCGCATCTTCGACGCCTTCGCCCTCCTGTTCGGTGCGGAACGCCTCTCGTACGTCGGGATCCGGGAGGGACGGCCGCCAGAGGTGTACGGCTGGCCGGCGGGCCAGCTCCCGGGGCCGGACCAGGTCAAGGATCTGCTCTCGATCTCGGGCGACCACGCCCGGCTGGCGGACGGCTTCCGCCTCCGCATCCGGCGCGGCGCCGAGAACCTGGGGGTCCTGGAGGCGGCGGGCTTCGAGGACCGCGAGAACCTGGACCGGTACCTGAACGTCGCCCTCAGCAGCGTAGGGGTCTGCGCGCTGGCGCTGGCCAACGCCTGCTCGTACCAACACCTTCAGCAGACCATCTCGGACCTCGAGCGCACCTCCGGGGAGCTGGAGGAGCGCAACCAGGCCCTCGACGCCTTCTCTCACACCGTCGCCCACGACCTCAAGGCCCCGCTCACCAGCCTGCTCGGTTTCGCTGGGCTGGCGCTTTCGCAGTCCGACACCCTGAGCGCCGAGGAGCGCCGGTCCGAGCTCAGGCGGATCGTGTCGATCGGCCACAGGATGCACACCATCGTCCGCGAGCTCCTCCTCCTCGCCGAGGTCAGGAAAGCGGAGGTGGAGACGGCGACGCTGGAGACCGCTTCCATCGTGGCCGAGGTTCGCGATCGTCTGGCGGCCGAGATCGAGTCGACCGGAGCCACCATCGTCGAGCCCGAGACGTGGCCCCGGGCGACGGGTCACCGGCCGTGGATCGAGCAGGTCTGGGCCAACCTGCTCGGAAACGCGCTGCGTCACGGCGGGCGCCCGCCCCGCATCACGCTGGGGACCCGGGTCGAGCCCGACGGGATGGTGCGCTTCACCGTCTCCGACCAGGGCCCGGGCATCCCCGACGAGGTGAAGCGGGAGCTCTTCGTGCCGTTCGGCAGCGCCGGGAAGGGGTCGGCCGGCGGACACGGCCTCGGGCTCTCGATCGTCCGGGACATCGTGAGCCGCTTCGGTGGCCAGGTGAGCGTGACCAGCACGCCCGGTCAGGGAGCCAGCTTCAGCTTCACGCTGCCCGGGGCGCCCCCGGAAGCGCCTCAAAGGCAGTCGGGCAACGGACCTCGCCAGCCGCCCGGGTCGTAGCGGAGCAGCCAGAGCTCGGCGGGCTCGGCGTTGTCGAGGATCTCCCCCCGGCAGAGACGGGCCACCGGGACCCATTCATCGGGTGCCTCTGCGGTCGGCTCCAGAGCGTAGGCCGATCGGCCTTCGGCGTGCAGGCGCCTGGCCTCCGTGAGCAGCTCGTCGGGGTCGACCACGAGGTACCCGTCGGCGGCGAGCTGCTGCCGAGCGGCCAGGATGACGGGAAACGACTCCGGGTGGAGAAGCAGCACCGGCCGCTCCGAGACGGGGCGCTGCTTGAGCCACTGGGTCACCCGAAAGGGGAGCCGCGGGGTCTCGCGCTGCCCGTAGGCCACCGGCAGGCTGATGGCGCCCAGGCTGGCCAAGAGCGTCAGGCCGAGGGCCAATGCCGGCCCCCTCCGCGCCGGCAGGCCCAGCCCGGCCAGGATCGCCAGCAGCGGCAGGTACGGGAGGGTGTGACGCGGCCCCTCGGGATCGTGACCCAGCAGGAACCCGACGGTGTACGGCACCAGCCAGGCGAGCACCAGCCACAGCGGCCACCTCTCGCGTGAGCGGAGAAGCCGTGTGGCCCCGACCAGGAGCAGCGGCACCAGGGTCGACACGGTCAGCAGGCGAGGCACCATGAAACCCCGCCCCCACGCGCCGAGGCCGGAGACGACGACGGTCCGGAAAAGGCGCAGCGGCCGGAGAAGCGGCTCCGGGTCGCCGACGATGCTGCCCCCCCACTTGTTGAAGTGGCCGCCGACGTGCACGCGGGCCGCCTCCACCAGACCCCACCCGTCCTGGGCGAACTGCCAGCTCAGCCAGGCGAGCACCGCCAGCAGGAAGGCGAGGCCCGCGGCCAGCCGGACCGGCACGCCGAGCAGCCGACGCCCCCGCACCGGGGTGAGGACGAGCGCGCAGCCGAAGGGAAGGACGAGACCCACGTAGGTCAGCCGAGCGCCGGGGGTCAGGCCGGCCAACGTCCCCGCGGCGACCAGAAAGGCCCCGCCCTCCTCGCCCCGTGCCAGGGCGAGGGCGCAGCACCAGAGCATGCCGACCGCCAGGCACAGCGCGGTGGGGTCGGCGAAGATCTCGCTGCCGAGGGTCAGGAACAGCGGGGTGAGGGCCAGCGCCCCGGCCGCCAGCAGCCCGGAGGCGATGCCGTCGGCGGCTCCACCGCCGATGGCCCGACGGAAGACCCGGGCGGTCAGGGCCGTGGGCCACAGCAAGAGCGTCGAGGCGAGGATCGACAGCAGGTGAAGGGCGCGGGCCGGGTCATTGGTGGCGGCCCTCACCAGCTTCCCGAGCCAGATGTAGACGGGGTAGCCGGGAAAGTGGGGGTGCTGCACCGGCACCGAGTAGTCCACCACCCCGTTGACGAAGTTGAGGCCGTCCGGATGCTCGATCACCGGCGGGACGGTGGCCATCCGAAGCCAGAGCATCGAGAGGCTCAGCAGCACCGCCAGCGTGAGGACCAGGAGCCGGCGCGGGGGCATTCTTGATGGCAGGGTAACACGCAGCGTATGCTTCCCGCGCCTGGTACGGACGCCGGAAGGGAGGGGATGGATGGGCTCCAGGTTGGACGCATCGAGGATCGCCGACTGGAACCGGCCGCTTCTGGGCCCGCTCGACGAAGACTACGAGCACCTCGGGCGCCAGCTCGGCCGGCGCGGCATCGACATCGAGAAGCTCACCGAGCGCGCCCAGGCCTTCCGGGTGGCGGTCCCCTCCTGGGGAGTGGGCACCGGCGGCACCCGCTTCGCCCGGTTCCCGGGGCCGGGCGAGCCGCGCGACGTCTTCGAGAAGCTCGACGACTGCGAGGTGATCCTGAAGCTGACCGGGATCACCCCCGGCATCTCACTGCACATCCCCTGGGACAAGCCCGAGAGCTGTGCCACCCTCAAGTCCCACGCCCAGGAGCGAGGCCTGTTCGTCGACTCGATGAACTCGAACACCTTCGAGGACCAGCCCGGCCAGGAGCTCTCCTACAAGTTCGGCAGCCTGTCCCACACCGACCCCGCGGTGAGGCGCCAGGCCATCGCCCACAACATCGAATGCCTGGAGCTGGGCCGGCAGCTCGGGGCCCGCTCCCACACGATCTGGATCGGGGACGGGGGCAACTTCCCCGGCCAAGTCCACATCCGGCAGGCGCTTCTCCGCTACCTCGCCAGCCTGCGCGAGATCTACGCGGCGCTGCCCCCCGGCCTCAAGCTTTTCCTCGAGCACAAGCTCTACGAGCCCGCCTTCTACTCCACGGTGATCAACGACTGGGGGACCAGCTACTACTGCGCCCGCGAGCTGGGCGAACGGGCCTTCTCCCTGGTGGACCTGGGCCACCATGCCCCGAACGCCAACATCGAGATGATCGTGGCGCGCCTGATCCACTTCGGCAAGCTGGCCGGCTTCCACTTCAACGACAGCAAGTACGGCGACGACGACCTGGACGCGGGGTCGATCAAGCCGTTCCAGCTCTTCCTGATCTTCAACGAGCTGGTCGACGCCGAGCTACAGGCGGTGCCCGGCTTCGACCCCGCCTACATGCTCGACCAGTCGCACAACGTCACCGACCCGATCGAGTCGCTGATCACGAGCGCCTTGGAGCTGGCACGGGCCCACCTTCAGGCCCACCTGGTGGACCGGGCCGCTCTTTCCGAGCAGCAGCAGAGAAACGACGCCCTGATGGCCCTTCGGACCCTCAAGCAGGCCTTCCACACCGACGTCACGCCGATCCTGGCGATGGCGCGACGACGGAAAGGCAGCGCCATCGACCCGGTGGCGGCCTACCGGAAGAGCGGCTACCGGCAGCGCAAGGCCGAGGAACGGCCCGCCTCCACGCGGGGCGGCGCCGGCATCGTGTAGACGGGCCGCGGTGGGCCTCCACCTCGCCATCGATCTCGGCGCCGGCAGCGGACGGGCGATGCTCGGCCGGCTCGAAGCGGACGGGCTGCGCCTCGAGGAGCTTCACCGCTTCCACTACCCGCCGCGGATCTCGGCAGGCCACCTGCGCTGGCGCTTCGCCGACCTGCTGCTGGGGATCCGCCAGGGTCTGCGCGCGGCCGCTCTCCGCGCCGGCGAGCTCGGGGACGATCTCGCCACCGTGGGCGTCGACTCGTGGGGCGTCGACTACGGCCTGCTCGACGCCGCCGGCCGCCTGCTGGAGGAACCGGTGGCCTACCGCGACGCCCGCACCGCCGGGATCCTGCCCGAGGTGCTCGAGCGGGTCCCGCGGCAACGGATCTTCGCCCGCACCGGGATCCAGTTCATGGAGCTCAACACGCTTTTCCAGCTCTACGCCCAGGCTCGCGAGGGCCTGCCGCCGGGCGCCTCGCGGCTGCTGATGATCCCGGACCTGTGCCACCACTTCCTGTGCGGCGCCGACGTCTGCGAGTACACCAACGCCTCCACCACCCAGCTCCTCGACGCCCGGACGCGGGAATGGGACGCGGAGCTCCTGCTCGATCTCGGCCTGCCGCGCGAGCTGATGCCCCGCATCGTCTCCCCCGGCACCGAGCTGGGGACGCTGCGGGCCGGGCTGCGGGAGGAGCTCGGGGTCGGGCCCTTTCAGGTGCTGGCTCCGGCCACCCACGACACCGCGAGCGCCGTGGCGGGCACACCGCTTCGGCCCGGCTGGGCCTACATCTCCTCGGGCACCTGGTCTCTGATGGGGACGGAGCGCCGAGAGCCCCTGATCAGCGACGCGGTGGCAGCCGCCAACTTCACCAACGAGGGGGGCGTCTTCGGCACCATCCGGTTCCTCAAGAACCTGATGGGCCTGTGGATCCTCGAGTCCTGCCGCAAGGAGTGGCAGGCGGCCGGCACCGGCGTCGACTACGAGTCCCTGCTACGGGAGGTCGGTCAGATCGACGCGGTGCCGGCCCTCGTCTTCCCGGACCACGAGAGCCTCTTCAGCCCCGAGAGCATGACCCGGGCCATCGCCGAGCTGCTGGCGGCCACCGGCCAGCGGATGCCCGCCTCCCACGCCGGCCTCGCCAAGTGCATCCTCGACTCGCTGGCGCTGCGCTACGCCTCGGTGGTCGACACCATCGAGTCACTCACCGGCGAAGCGGTGCCGGGAATCCACATCGTCGGCGGCGGCAGCCTGAACCGCTACCTCGATCAGGCCACCGCCGACGCCACCGGGCGGCCGGTGCTGGCAGGACCGGCCGAGGCCACGGCCACCGGCAGCCTGGTCCTGCAGGCCATCGCCTCGCGTGAGCTCGTTTCCCTCGACGAGGCGCGAGCCCGGGTCGAGGCTGCGGTACGCCCGCAGCCGTTCGAGCCGTCCGGCTCCGGGGCCTGGTTGGAGGCGAAGGACCGCTATCGCGAGCTCGAGAGACGCCTGGCTACTGGCTCCCCACTCCCTTGACTGACATACGCAGCCGATAGAGCCCCTTGCTGGCGGTGATGAAGAGGCTCTGGTGGTCTCGGCCTCCGAAGCAGACGTTGGCGGTCCACGGCTCCGGCACGTCGATCTGCTCGATCCGCTCTCCAGAGGGGCTGAACACGGTGACGCCGCGTCCGGTGAGGTAGAGGTTGCCCTGGTCGTCGAGGGTCAGCCCGTCGGAGCCCATCTCGCAGAACAAGGTCCGCTCTCCGAGCCTCCCGCCCTCGCCGATGGCGTAGGAGTAGGTCCGGCCGGCACCGATGTCGGCCACGTAGAGACGCCCCCCGTCAGGGGTGCCGATGATGCCGTTGGGCTGCACCAGGTCGTCGATCACACGGACCAGCTCCTTGTGGTCGGGGCTCAGCCGGTAGACCGCCTGCCGGTCCTGCTCCATCTCCGTCCGCTGCCAGTAGGGGCGCTGGTAGTAGGGATCGGTGAAGTAAACGCTCCCGTCCGGCGCGATCCAGACGTCGTTGGGGCCGTTGAGGCGCCTGCTCTGGTAGCCGTCGACGACCACGGTCACGCCCATGTCGGGGGCGATCCGCCAGAGCTCGTCCTTCTCGTCCGCGCAGGCCCAGAGGGAGCCCTCCGAGTCCACGGTCAGGCCGTTCGATCGCCCGGCCGGCTGCAGGTAGGTTCGTAGCTCGTCGGTGACGGTGAAGACCAGGATCCGGTCGTTGGGCTGGTCGGTGAAGTAGACGTTGCCCTCCGCGTCCGAGGCCGGTCCCTCCGTGAAGACGAAGTCCCCGGCCAGCTTCTCGAGCTGGGCACCGGGGGCAACGATCGGGGCGGCATACCCCTCGACGGACCAGCACATCGCCAGAAGACCCCAGAACGAAACCAGCCGACTCCCCCTCATCCGGTCCTCCTTCTGCTCCCAGCCGCCCGCCCCGCCGCCTCCATCTTATGCCCGGCGTCTGGCGGCTTCCAGGCGACCTGGCTCAGCGGTCGCCGGCCGCCCCACCCGAAGGCGGAGGCCCGCTGCGCCAGAACGGGTGTGGGGTGTCACGCTCGGCAGCCAACCGTTGGAGGCGTTGCTCGTCGACGCGGTAGATGAAGATCGAGAAGCCGAGCCGCTCGTCGGGAGGCTCGACGGTGAGCCAGTCCAGACAGCCGCGCGGCCACCGCTTGGGTCGGTAGACCTCGACCGCCTGCAGGGCATGGGTCCCGACGGTGGGCTGGCAGCGGGGCTTGCGCCACACCACCCCCCAGGCGTCTGGGTTGCCGCTGTACGCAGCATAGAAGAACGTGGCCCGCCGCCTCAGCCCGTGCTCTGCCTGCCACTCGGCCAGCCGCTTCTGGTCCTGGCCCCAGTCGTCGCCGTGGATCAGGTAGCGGGGCCCCCCTTCCGGTCCTCCCGCCCAGGTGTTGAAGAACATCAGGTAGTGGGGATGGACGGCCAGCGAGCCGGCCACGCCCAGGGCGAGGGCGAGCTGCCAGGCGCGGGTCCCCAGCCCGCCCAGCCACCGGCTCGAGAGCGGCGCCGCCCGGCCCAGCCACAGCACGCCGAAGGGGAAGGCGGGGAGGATGTACTTGATGCCGTTCTGGGTGTGGCCGAGGCTCATCACCAGCAGCAGGAGGGCCGGAAAGGCGAGCAGGGCGAGGTCGGCCAGCACCTCGCCACGGGTCAAGAGACGCGAGCCGAGCAGCCGGAGCAGGACGAGAGCCTGCGCGCCCAGCGTCGTCTTGAGGAGAAGCGCCGCCAGGTAGAACCACCACCAGCCGTCGGAGCGGGTCTCACCGAACAGGTAGTTGAGGTGGCCGCTCTGGCCATGCTGCCACTGCCGCAGCCCGGACTGGATGTACATCGGGAAGGGGACCGGCCCGAGGCGGGCCTCCTCGGGCGCGGTGACGACCCGGCAGTCGCGGGCACGGGGGACGTACCCGGTGTCGAATCGGTAGCTGGCCCAGACCACGAGCAGCGCCGGAAGCGCACAGCCGAGCACGCGCAGTGCGATCGCGCCCACCAGGCGCCTCCGCGGGCCGCGGTGGTGCCGGGCCACGGCGATCCCGCCGACCACGGCCAGGACCGGCAGCATGCCGAGGGTGGTGACCTTGGAGGCGGCGGCCAGACCGAGCGCCAGGCCGATCACCGCCCCGCGGAGCAGCGAGGGACGTGCCACGAACCGCACCGTCGCCCACAACGTGGCGGCACAGAAGGAGGCGGCCCAGGCGTCGAGGGTGGCCAGCGAGCCGTTGGCGAGCACCGTCGGCGAGAAGCACCAGAGGGCCTGGGTCAGGAACCCGCCGGCCGGTCCGAGCAGGCGCCCGCCCGCCGACCACAGCAGGAGCCCGGCCAGCACGGTCACCAGCGCGGTGGCCGCCCGAGCCGCCAGCAGGTTGCGGCGCATCACCGGCAGCTCCTGGTCGTACAGGGGATGAGGCCGAGGAGAGACGAACAGCTCCGGCGCCACCAGGCGCAGGGCCAGGGCGAACCCCCACTTGGGCACGGGCGGCGACTCGCAGCGGGTGGCGAAGTTGCCGTCCTCCCAGTAGCGGATGCCGTCGATCAGGTAGCCGGCCTCGTCGACGGTGTCGGACTTGTCCCAGGCCGTCGACAGCAGCAGGGCGAGCTGGACCACGGAAAGACCGAGCGCCAGCCCCCACCACCACCGGCCACGGCGGGTCTGGCGCACGGCCCCGGAAGGCTCCTCCCTCGACATGAAGAGGGAACGATCTTACCGTCGAATCCGGGGCCGGGCGAGACCGTGCCGGTGGGGGCTCGCTGGTGTAGACTGCTCCCTCCCTCGATGCGGCCACGTCTTCGCGCCCTCGCCGGCAACCTGCTCCTCGCCCTCGTCTCCACCGCCCTGGGCCTGCTGGTCCTCGAGGGGCTGGCGCGGCTCGAGCTCAGGTATCGGGGCGGCGGCAAGGAAGAGGGCGAGGCGGCCACGTACATGGAGTCCGACCCGGTGCTGGGCTGGCGCAAGCGTCCCGGGGCCGGTGTGACCTACTCGCGGCGCGAATACCGAGTGGACGTGAAGATCAACAGCCTGGGGCAGCGCGACCCTGAGCGCAGCTACCTGAAGCCAGCCCACGGCTTCCGCGTGCTAGCGCTCGGCGACTCCTTCATCGAGGGGTACAGCGTCCCCCTCGACGAGACCGTGACCCAGAGGCTGGAGGCGCGGCTCGCGGCGCCGGACTGCCCGGTAGAGGTCCTCAACGGAGGTACGGCCGCCTACAGCACCGACCAGGAGTACCTGTTCTACCGCATGGAGGGGCGCCGCTACGCGCCGGACGTGGTGCTGGTCTTCTTCTACTTCAACGACCTGATCGCCAACACGCTGTCCCGGAGCTACGGAGCACCGAAGCCGCGGCTGGTGTCCCGGGACGGCGGCCTGGTGCAGGGCAACTACCCGCTGCCGCACCTCCCGAAGCGGCGCCGTCCAAGGGAGCAGGACCCGACCGACGTGGAGGGCTCGGCGGCCCTCGCCTTCCTGCAGGAGCGGCTCCTGCTCGGGGCCCCCCGCACCTACAACGCCCTGGCCCGGCTCGGCTTCTGGGAGCCGATCGGGGGCGACCAGGAGGAGCCCTCGATGCGGGTGTTCAAGCGGCGGCGCCAGGCCCCGGTCGAGGCGGCCTGGGACATCACCGACCGCATCCTCCGTGCCCTCGCGAAGGCCGCGGCCGATGACGGGGCGCATTTCGCGGTGGTCTACGTGCCGAGCCGGATGGAGGTCGACGACCGGGACTGGGAGCTGGCCCAGCTCCGTTTCGAGTGGAACCAGGCCTGGGACCGCGGGCTAGTGGCCGAGCGGCTGTCCGAGCTGGCGGCGCATGCCGGGCTCCCGCTGCTGGACCTGACCGAGCCCTTGCGCGAGGCCGAGCGAGACTCCCGGGGCGCCACCTACTATCTCCACGACGGCCACTGGAACGGGAAGGGCCACGCCGCGGCCGCCCTGGCGGTGGAGGCCTTCTTGACGGCCAGGCACTGGCTTCCCGCCTGCGCCAGGGACGGGCACAACCCGGCGCGCTGAGCCGCGGTCGGCCTCGGCCTCAGTCTGGGATGATCAGCGACTGCCCGGGATAGATCCGACTCCGCGACCGGAGACCGTTGGCGGCCAACAGCGCCGGCAGCGACACCTTGTGGCGCTGGGCGATGGCCCCCAGGGTGTCACCGGCACGTACCTCGTAGCGACGCCCCCCGGCGGAGGTGGCACGGAGCACCCGAAGCTTCTGGCCGGGATAGATCAGGTCCGAGTCGAGGTGGTTGTCCTGCTTGAGCCGGGCCACCGTGGTGCCGTAGCGCTTGGCGATCGAGAGCAACGACTCGCCCCGCCGTACGGTGTGCGCCCCGTCCACCAGTCGCGCCGGCGCCGGAGCCCGAGCCGCCGCCTGTCCCCGGACCGGGATGCGCAGGCGCTGTCCGCGGTAGATCCGGTTCCGGCTTCGGATCCGGTTGGAGCGCATGATGGCCGCGATGCTGGTGTGGTAGCGCCGGGCGATCACCGACAGGGTCTCTCCGCTGCGCACCCGGTGGGTCACGTACTCGACCGCCGGCGGCTTCCATTCGG
This sequence comes from uncultured Acidobacteriota bacterium, assembly GCA_964574335.1. Taxonomy (GTDB): domain Bacteria; phylum Acidobacteriota; class Vicinamibacteria; order Fen-336; family Fen-336; genus CAZNNH01. Next base: position 60,867 of record CAZNNH010000006.1, read on the forward strand.
GTAGGGTGCTCAGGCTGGCCAGCACCGCTTCCTCCTTGCCGGCCGGTACCCGGAGGGAGTACGGTCGCTTGGGAGTGGCGTGGAAGCGCAGCTCCGGGTTGAGCTCCTGGAGCGCTCCCTGGGTGAGACCCAGGACCGTCTCGAGGCTCTGCAGCTTGACGGCACGCTCCACCGTGACCGTGGTCAGGTCGGACGGCGGAGGATCGAGCTCGGGCAGCGTGATCCCGAAGCGGTCCGGCTTCTCGATCACCTCCAGGGCGGCCAGCAGTCGCGGCACGTAGCGGCGGGTCTCGTGAGGCAGCAGCTCGTACAGGTCCCAGAAGTCCAGGTACTCCTCGGACCGGCGCTGCAGCCGCAGCACCCGCACCTCCCCGCAGTTGTAGGCGGCCAGCGCCTTGGGCCAGTCCCCGAACAGGCCGTGCAGGTCCGTGAGGTAGGCGATGGCCGCGTCCGTCGACTTCTCGGGGTCGAGCCGCTCGTCGATCCAGGCGTCCCGGCTCAGGCCGTAGCGCTGCCCGGTCGAGGAGATGAACTGCCACATACCGAGGGCGCTGGCCCGTGACAGGGCTCGCACCTTGAACCAGCTTTCGACCAGCGGCAGCCAGCTCAATTGGCTGGGCAGGCCCGCCTCCTCGAGCTTGGCCAGGATCATCGGCCGGTAGCGTCCCGAGCGCCGGTAGCCGGCCAGGAATTGCTCCCGCTCCGCGCCGGTGAAGCTCTGGATCTCGCGTCGGACGTGCTGGTTGTCGACGATCGGCAGGGCCAGGTCCCAGGAGGCGACCGGGGCGGCGGCGACCCGCTCGGAGGCGTAGATGCGGTGGATCAGCTCCGCCACCAGGCGCCGGATGTCGGCCTTGGCCTGGGGAAGGGTGCTGTCCTCGTCGGCCTCACCGTTGGCGGGCAGGGCCAGCATCAGCTCGTAGGCGCCGTCGAGCGCGGCCAGCGCTTCCTCGCTGGCGCCCTGGTCGAGCAGCGCCTCCGCCGACTGGCACAGCTCGAGCGCCTCCTTCTGGAGCGCCTGTGGGTCGCTCGAGCTCTCGCCGCTCAGCGGCTCGTCGTCGACCAGCTCGTCGCCGTCCGGCACCGACACTTCCTCCTGGGGCCCGGGCGTCGGCTCCGGGGCGGGTGTCTCGGCGGTGGCCTCGGCGGCTTCAGCCTCTCCGGCAACCATCGGCTCGAGGTCGGCGTGGCTCGAGCGACATCCCGGCAACAGGAGACCCGCCGCCCCGAGGACGGCAACGAGCACGAACGACTGCAGACGTCTCAATGGCTCTCCTCTCCCGAGCACACAGAACAGACCGCCCAGGCCGAGCGCGGTCCTGTTCCTAATCATGCCGGGCCGGGGCCGCTGCGTCCACCCATCCACCCAACCACGGGCTTCGGGGGGGCGGTCTTTGTGCTAGCGTGAGGGGGCGGGTGACCGATGAGCCGTTCCTCCATCCTCCTGCGGATGTGTCTCGAAGGCGCCCGGCAACGTGCCGGCGCCCGAGGCATCTGGGTGTTCACCCCGGCGACCGGGGGGGGCACCGCCCCGCTGTTGATTCGCTGCGGCGACGTCGACGACCTCGGACGTCGGGCCAATGAGGCGGCCATCCATGACCTGTGCCTGGGCGGCCCGCAGCAGCCCGAAGAGGTCTCACCGATCGAGGAGGTGGAGAGCCCCTGGGCCGAGTGCAGACTGGTCCGCGTGTCGCTGGCGCAGGCGGGGGTGGCGCTCGGTGGGCCGGCCGAGTTGCCGACCCCCTCCCGCCGCCGGACCGATCGTGGGGAGCTCGCCCCCCCGGCCTTTCCTCCGGTGCTGGTCGGGCTCTGCTTCGCGCCCGGCGCAGCACCACCTGCGGGTTTCGGTCTCGTGGAGCCGAGGGATACGGATTGGACCTGGCGGCTGATGATGATCGGTACCCTGGCGGTCCAGCTCCAGCAGGTCTCGGCGGTTCTCGACGACCCAGTCAGCGGTCTTCCCGGCCGCAGCGAGTTCCTGGCCACCGTGGAGATGGCCCTGGAGGGTGCCCGGGACAGCGGCGAGCCGCTGACGCTGCTGCTCGTCAACCCGGACGAGTTCGCCTTCGTCAACGAGCGTTTCGGAGCCGAGGCGGGCGACTCCGTCATCCGGGAGGTGGCCCGCCGACTTCGAGCCTCCCAGCGCTCCACCGACCTGGTGGCGCGCCACGGGGGGGCCATCTTCGCGACGGCGATGCCGGGAACCCCGATCCAGACCGGAAGGAGCGTGGCCGAGAAGATCCGGGTCCGCCTCTCCGACGAGCCGTTCCTGGAGGGAGCGCTGCGGCTCGGCTTCAGCGTGGGGGCGACCGCCTTCGACGCGGCGAGCGACCAGGAGACCGGCGCGATCGAGCTGATCCGCCGGGCCGACCAGGCGCTGTTCGCGGCCAAGCGGGCGGGCGGCAGCCGCGTGGTGACCTGGCAAGAGCGGTGGGCGGCCGAAGAGGTAGGCGCCCAGGACCGGCTGAGCGGCGTGTTCACCGGGAACATCACTCGGGACTATCGGAAGATGGCGCTGCTGCTGGACACGGTGGGAGCGATCGCGGCCAGCTCCGACTATCCCGAGCTGGCTGGACAGGTGGTCGAGAACGTCTTCTCGACCCTCCACGCCGAGCGGGTGGGGATCTACCGGAAGACCGCCGACGGCGAGCTGACCCTCCTCCGCGGGCTCAAGAGGGACCGCGCGACCGACGAGGTCCGCAGCAAGGACACCAGCCTGCTGCTCGACGCGACGCAGCGAAGGTTGCTCATCCGCGCGGCCGGCGGAGGCCCCCCGTTGAAGGCCTCGACCGAGAAGGCCGCCCCCGACGGCTCGACCTTCGACTCCCTGACCTGCGTGGTGCCCTTGGCCGCCGGTGGGGTCATCCACGGGTGCCTGATCCTGGAAGGCCGCGCCGACACGATGACGGTCGACGAGTCCGACCTCGACCTGCTCCGGATGCTGGCGTCCCAGCTCGCCATCGCCTGCGATCGTGCCGGGCTGGCCGAGCAGGAGCGGCGGCGTCAGGAAGCGGAGCGCCGTCGCCTGCAGGACGAGCTGGAGCTGCTCCGCGGCGCGCTACAGGAATCCAAGCTCGTCTACAGGTCCGAGGAGATGGAGGCCGCCCTCGGTATCGCCCGGCGGGTGGCGCCGACCGACGCCACGGTGCTGCTGACGGGAGAGAGCGGCACCGGCAAGGAGCTGTTTGCCAGGACCATCCACGAGGCCAGCCCCCGCCGCAAGCGGCCGCTGCTGGTGGTCGACTGCGGCGCCATCCCGACCTCGCTGATCGAGAGCGAGCTGTTCGGGCACGAGAAGGGGGCCTACACCGGCGCCTCGCAGCGTAAGCTGGGTCGGCTGGTCGAGGCCAGCGGCGGGACGGTGCTGCTCGACGAGATCAGCGAGCTCCCCCTCGAGGTGCAGAGCAAGCTGCTGCGCTTCGTGCAGGAGAAGCAGCTCACCCCGGTCGGCGGAAGCCGCCCGCAGGCAGTCGACGTGCGGGTGATCGCGGCATCGAACCGAGACCTGTCCCAGGAGGTGGTGGCGGGACGCTTCCGCGGGGACCTGTACCACCGCCTCAACGTGGTGCGCATCCTGGTGCCGGCCCTGCGCGATCGACCCGACGACATCCTGCTGCTGGCCGAGCACTTCGTGGAACTCTACACCCTGCTCTACCACAAGGCGGTGCGCCGGCTGACGCCCGAGGCCGAGGCCCTGCTGATGCAGTACGCCTGGCCCGGCAACGTGCGCGAGCTGCAGAACCGCATCATGCAAGCGGTGATCCTGTGCGAGGGACCCGAGCTCGGCGTGAGCGAGCTCGGCTTGCCCATCGAGGAGCCGTCGGCCGCTCCCTCGCGAGCGCGGGCGGCCGGCGGGCCGACCCTGGCCGCCCGGAGCCCGACCCCGCCCGACGAGGGACCGGGCGTCGGCACCGTCGAAAGTCCGGAGGAGCCTTGGGAGGCGCTCCGCGTCGCCCTTGCCCGCCAGGTCCAGTTGGCCGGCTCGCGGGTCGACCGCCTCCCTCCGCCGCTCGGAAGATGGCTGGGAGACGACCTGTTCCTCGAGGCCAACGCCGCGGCCGAGGGCGTGGTGAGGCGCGGCGCGCGCCGCCTCGGCGTCCCCGCCACGACGTTCAGACGTCGACTGAACCGGGCCCTGTCGGAGGTCGAGAACAAGATGGCCCCGCGGCCGGCGGGCTGGGACAAGGTCCGCCAGGCGCTCTCGGGGCTCCTGGGGTCTCGACGGGGCTCCGAGGACCTGCTCCGCCGGGTCCAGCGCCTGCTTCTCGACGAGGTCCAGAGCCACGCTCCGGAAGGGGCCCAGGTCCGCTCCGCCCTGCTCGGCGTCACCCTGCCCACCTACCGGCGGCGCCTTGCCGACGGCCCCTGAACCTCAGCCGAGAAAAAAATCGGACCACCCCTGAAGGAGCCTCTTCCCGGGTCCCGACCCGCCCCGCTGTTGGCATCCACCTCGGATCCAGGCTCCAAGCCCCCCTCTCGGCCCCTCTCCCACCCGTAGCTTCTGCGAAAAAAACGGACCTTTTGGTTGGCATCCGGGTTGCAAGGCTCTCTCATCGGAAAGTGCAAAGGCGGCCCATATGGTAGCCATGGCGCAGCGGAAGGCAAGGCGGATCGTCCCCACCAAGCCGATCACGGTATCGGTGGAAGGCCCCGGGGTAGGCACCGCCTATGGTGTGGTGCTGAACATCTCGGTGGATGGCATCTGCGTGCTCACCGACATGCCCCTTCCCCCCGGCCAACACGTCCAGATCGAGCTGAGCTTCCCCGAGCATCACGAGACGGTCCATGCACCTGGCCGAGCGGTCTGGATGGGCGTCCCGGACCCGAGGGCGGTGCGGTGTGGACTCCAGTTCGTCTGGCCCAAATCGCCCCAGAGTGAGCTCAACGCCCTGATCCGAGAGACCGAGTGTTGACTCCGTCCGCATAGCGGAGGACAGCGGCAGCCCGCCTGCCCGCATCCGCCGTGAGCGCCGGTGACGTCCTCGCCCCAGGTCCGATATTTCGGAGCACAGAAAATATCGGACCGGCGGGCACGGGATCTCGTCCCACCCTGGCCAGACTGAGGCAATCCCTGGCGGTGGAACAGGTTGCGGCCCGGGCGTGGATCGGGACCGAGGGACACCGACGCCGGCTCACCAGGGCACGACGATTGCAATCGCCAGCAGCGTTATCCCTTCCGGGTCCGGAGGACGGGGGCATGCCTAGCAAGAGCGGTTGTCGTCGGTTGGGGATTCTTTTCGTCGTGGGCGGGGCGCTGCTGCTCCAGCCGCCAAGCCCGGTACCGCGCCTGCAGGTCATCCTCCAGGCCGGCGAAGAGGGCCAGGCCGCGCGCGTGGCGCTCCGCGTCGGCGGCGAGGTCAGTCATGAGCTGCCGCTCATCCGCGCGGTGGCGGTCCGACTCTCGCCCGCCCAGCTCGAGGCGGCCCGGCGGTCGAAGGGCATCACCGTGTACGAGGACCGCGGTGTCGCCTTGGCCAGCGCCTCTACCGTGGAGCAGGTGATGCAGGAGCTCACCCACCACGTGTCGCTGGCCCGCGCCCAGCTCTTGCACGGCCAATACCAGATCACGGGTCGCGGTGTCGGGGTGGCATTCCTCGACAGCGGCTACCGTCTGAAGGACGAGCTGAACCGCAGCGCCACGGGCCAGAACCGGATCGTCGCCAGCTACGACGCGATCAAGAATCGATCGACGCTGTGGCAGGACACCGACGGCAACGGCCACGCCACCCACGTGATGTCGACGGCCGTCAGCAGCTATGCGACCAGCCCGACGGACCAGATGGTGCCCGCAGGCAGCGCCCTCCAGGGGCTCCGCTACCATGGCGTGGCTCCGGACGCCAACCTGATCGCGGTCAAGGCCTTCGACAGCCAGGGTCAGGGGCGCTACGCCGACGTGATCCGCGGCATCGACTGGGTGGTGGCCAACCGGGTGCGCTACGGGATTCGAATCCTCAACCTGTCCTTCAACGCCCCGGCCCGCTCCCCCTACTGGGACGACCCCCTCGACCAGGCGGTGATGGCCGCCTGGAAGGCCGGGATCGTCGTGGTCGCGTCGGCGGGGAACGGAGGCCCGGGCGCCATGACGGTCGGGGTGCCCGGCAACGTTCCCTACGTGATCACCGTGGGCGCCATGAGCGACAACTACACCCCCGCCGATCCCACCGACGATCGGCTGGCCTCCTTCTCGGCCGCCGGACCGACCCACGAGGGGTTCGTCAAGCCCGAGATCGTGGCCCCGGGCGGGCACGTGATGGCCACCATGGAGAACACGTCGGTGATCGCCACCCAGCATCCGGAGTTCTTCAACGGGCACGTCGGAAGCTACTTCGTCATGTCGGGGACGTCGCAGGCGGCGGCCGTGGTCAGCGGCGTCTGCGCGCTGCTGCTCCAGGCGGAGCCCGACCTGACGCCGGACGAGGTGAAGTACCGGCTGATGGCTACCGCCCGGACCGCCGTCAGGGCGGAGGGCGACCTGGCCTATAGCGTGTTCCAGCAGGGGGCGGGGCTGGTGGACGCGTTCGGCGCCGTGACCACGGCGGTCTCGGGCCGGGCCAATCTCGGCCTGGACGTCGCCCAGGACCTGGCAGGGACCGCCCACTACGTCGGGCCTGCCCGCCAGGACGAGGCCGGGGACTTCTACGTCGTCGGCGCTGACGGCTTCCTGTGGAACGAGAGCTTCCCCGAGAGCCAGGGATTCCTCTGGAACGAGGGGTTCCTCTGGAACGAAGGTTTCCTCTGGAATGAAGGCTTCCTCTGGAACGAGAGCGCCCTGTCGACCGACGGGTTCCTCTGGAACGAGAGTGCCCTCGCACTGGAGAACACCCTCTTGGACGACCCGGTGGTCATCAACACCTGGGTCGCACCGGAGTAGGGCGACAGCCCCCACGCGGTTGACAGGTCAACGACGAGCCGCTCATCATCAGCTCCCGTGAGCCCGCTGCGTCCAGCTTGGCGGGTGGCGCTGGTGGCCCTGTCGTGGCTCCCGGCCGCCCTCTCCGTCCACGCCCAGGAGCGGAACCTCCGCTTCGACCGGCTCTCGATCGAGGATGGGCTCTCTCAGAGCGCCGTCAACGTGGTGTTCCAGGATCGGATCGGCTTCCTGTGGGTGGGCACCGAGGACGGCCTGAACCGATACGACGGCACCCGTTTCGAGGTCTTCAAGCCCGATCCGGACCAGCCCGCCTCGCTGTCGAATAGCTGGATCTGGGCGATCTGCGAGGATCGGGCGGGGGATCTCTGGATCGGCACCAACGGCGGCCTCAACCGCTTCGACCACCGCCACCGCTCCTTCCGGGTCTTCAGAAACGACGCCTCCGATCCAGGCAGCCTCAGCCACGACCGCGTCTTCGCCCTCCTCCCCAGCCGCGACGGCTCCCTGTGGGTCGGCACCGACGGGGGGCTCAATCGCTACGACCCCGGCACCGGCTCCTTCACCCACTACCGTCACGACCCCACCGACCCGCAGAGCCTCAGCCACGACCGTGTCCGCGCCCTTCACCAGGATGCGGAGGGAGGGCTGTGGGTGGGCACCATGGGGGGGCTGAGCTACCTGGCGCCCGGGGCCCAGGAGTTCCGGGTCTACCGGCAGGACCCGGCCCGCACGGACGACCCGGAGCACCTCTGCGACGACAAGGTGCGCGCCCTGGAGACGGACAGCGAAGGCCAGGTCTGGATCGGGAGCGTCGATTGCGGAGTCAGCCGGCTCGACCCCGATACCGGGCGGCTCGTGCACCTCCGGCCCGACCCGGCCCGACCGGACTGGCTCGGAGCCGGCCGGGTGAGGGCACTCCTGGAGGACGACCGGGGGACCCTGTGGGTGGGGACCGTCGGCGGTCTGTACGCCCGTCGGGCCGGGGGGCAGGGCTTCACCCGCTACCTCCACCACGACGCGGATCCGCGGAGCCTGGGCGACGACTCAGTGACCGCGCTCTTCCAGGACCGCGGCGGGGTGCTCTGGGCCGGCACCCAGCAGGGCGGTCTGAGCCGAAGCAACATCCACACCGGCTCGTTCCCCCTCTTCCGGCAGGCGGAGCCGGGGTCGGCCAACGGCCTCAGCAACCCGGTGGTCTCCTCGTTCGCAGAGGGCAAGGACAGCGAGCTTTGGGTGGGCACCATGGGTGGAGGGCTCGACCATCTGGACCGCAAGCGGCGGTCCTTCGTGTACCTCCGCCACCAGCCCGCAGCTCCGAACAGCCTGGCGGACGACCGTGTGATGTCGCTGCTCCTCGACTCTCGGCAGCGTCTGTGGGTCGGCACGTACGACGGCGGCCTCGACCGGCTGGATCCGGGGGCGAACCGGTTCGTCCACCATCGGCATGACCCGAAGGATCCGGAGAGCTTGAGCGACAACGGAATCACAACCCTCCACGAGGACCGGAACGGTGCGCTCTGGATCGGCACCTTCCGCGGCGGCCTCAACCGGCTCGATCCGGCGGCGGAGCGGTTCGTCCGCTACCCCTTCGAGTCGGACAGGCCCGACAGCCTCGGCCATCGAAGCGTCACCTGCATCCTGGAAGACGCGGAAGGCGGGCTCTGGCTGGGGACCCACGGCGGCGGGCTGTGCCTCCTCGACCGGCGGACCTCCACCTTCACCCGCTACCGGCACGACCCCCACGATCCCGAGAGCCTCGGCCACCCGACGGTGATGGCCCTCGCCGAGGGCCACGACGGCACCCTCTGGGTGGGGACCATGGGCGGCCTCAACCGATGGTCGGCCCGGGACCGGGCGGAAGGTCGCCCCCGCTTCAAGCGCTACACCGAAAGGCACGGTCTTCCCAACAACTGGGTCTACGGGATCCTCGAGGACGAGAAGGGGTTCCTGTGGCTGAGCACCAACCAGGGGCTGGCACGGTTCGATCCCGGGCACGAATCATTCACCCGGTACGGCCTGTCGCACGGGCTCCAGAGCAACGAGTTCAACTTCGGCGCTCACTACCGGAGCTCGAGCGGCGAGATGTTCTTCGGCGGCATCTCCGGCTTCAACGCCTTCTTCCCCGAGCAGATCCACGGGAACCGGCACGTCCCCCCGGTGGTCCTGACCTCCTTCCTGAAGTTCGGCCGCCCGGTGGAGCTGGAGGGCCCGGTGTACGACCTGCGCCAGGTCGAGCTCAGCTACCGCGACTACGCGGTGGCGTTCGAGTTCGCCGCCCTCGATTACACCAACCCCGCGGAGAACCGCTATTCCCACAAGCTCGAGGGCTTCGACCGGGAGTGGACGGAGCTGGGAACCGGACGACGCGCCACCTATACCAACCTGCCTGCGGGTCGCTACCTGCTCCGGGTGAGGGCCTCGAACAATGACGGGGTGTGGAACCAGGACGGCCTCAGCGTGGCGGTCCGGGTCTCGCCGGCGCCCTGGCGCACCTGGTGGGCCTATGGCCTTTATGCCCTGATCCTGGGCGGCGCCGTGCTGGCCTACACGAGGGTCCAGGCCCGCCGGCTGGAGCGGGAGGCGGAGTACAGCCGCAAGCTCGAGCAGGAGGTGCGCGAGCGGACCCGCGAGCTCGAGGAAGCCACCCTGACCGACACCCTGACCGGCCTTCGCAACCGCCGCTACCTGATGACCCAGGTTCAGGAGGACATCGCGCTCACCAGCCGCCGGCTCCGGCGCGCCGCGGAAACGTCCGGGGCGGGGCCGGTCGATGTCGACTCGTACCTGTTCCTGATGATCGACCTCGACGGGCTGAAGCCGCTCAACGACGTCTATGGGCATGCTGCCGGCGACCGGGTGCTGATCCAGATGCGCGACCTGCTGTCCTTCGCCTGCCGGAAGTCGGACACCCTCATCCGCTGGGGCGGCGACGAGTTCCTGGTGGTGGGCCGCGACGTCGACCGCCGCTTCGCCGAGACCGTGGCCGAGCGGATCCGGAAAAGCGTGAGCGACCACGACTTCGACCTGGGCGAGGGCCAGCGCATCCGGCTGAGCTGCTCCATCGGGTTCGCCTTCTACCCGTTCCTGCCGTCGCGGCCCGACCTGTTCCTGGGCGACCAGGTGATCACCATCGCCGATCGGGCCCTCTACGTGGCCAAGCACGCCGGTCGCAACGCCTGGGTCGGCCTCTACTCCAGCCCCACCACGCCGACCGAAGACGTGGTCCAGCGCGTGAACAACGACCTGGCGACCCTGGTGCGGTCGGGCGCCATCGAGATCAGCTCGTCGCGGGGGGGCGCCGAGGCCCTGCTCGGCTCCGCGGCGTTGCCCGACGAGTGAGCGGCGGCGGCCGATGAGCCGGCCCGACTGAGGACACCGCCGACGTAGGACCGGCCGACATCAAGTGTCAGGCACAGCACCGGGTGTCGACGATGTCTCGCCGTGTGGTAAAAAGGGCGGGATGAAGGAAGAACGCACCGCCACGCTTCAGGAGCGCAAGCAGGAGCTGGTCCGCGGCGAGCTCGCCAAGGCGGCCTGGAGGCTGTTCGGGAGGAAGGGCTACGAGGAGACCACCGTCACCGAGATCGCCCGGCTGGCCGGCGTCTCCCGACGGACCTTCTTCCGATACTACTCCTCCAAGGAAGACGTCCTCACCGAGACCTCCGACCAGTTCGCGGAGGCGATGCTGGCGGCCATGGCCGCGCGCCCCCGGTCGGAGGCCCCGCTTCTGGCGGTCCGCAACGCCATCGTCCCCGTGCTCGAGACCCAGCTCGCCGACGTCGAGCGCTCCCGGGCCATCATCCGCCTCCTGCGCAAGAGCCGATCGCTGCGGCGGGCGATGCTGGAGCGCCATGCGCGGATGGAAGAGCGACTGGCCAATCAGCTCGCCGAGCGCCTGGGTCTCGACCCCGGGACCGACGCCACGCCCGCGCTGGTCGCCTTCCTGGCGCGGGCCATGGTCGACACCGCCTTCAACGTCTGGTACGACCAACGCCGCGAGGACGTGGCCGGGCTGGTCGACGAGCTGTTCGCCAAGCTCCCTCGGCTGACCCGGGCCCTCTAGAGCCCGGGCCCGGGCCGCCGGAGAGGCTGCGGCTACTCGGTGGGCGGGGCCGCGCCCACGGCCGTGGAGATCGAGGCGACGTGCTCGTCGGCTGCCTTGGTGAAGGTCGCGGTCTGACGGATGTCCTCGCTGGAGGCCCCGATCTTCACGGTGTAGGTCCCCGCCTCCGCCAGCCAGGAGGACGACGCGGCGTCGAAGGAGGCCAGGTCGCGGCCGGTCAGCGTGAAGTAGAGGGTGTCGGACTCGCCCGGCTTCAGGGTCCTCGTCTTGGCGAAGCCCTTGAGCTCCAGGGCGGGCTTGGGCAGGCCCTTTTCCGGCGCCGACAGGTAGAGCTGGACCACCTCGCGCCCTTCGTGGTCGCCGACGTTCTTGACGGCCACCGACGCCGTCAGCGCCCCTTCGAACTCACCGCCGTTCAGCTCGAGGTCCGAGTACTCGAACCGGGTGTAGCTCAGCCCGAACCCGAACGGATACGCCGTCTTCACCCCCTTGGTGGCGAAGTGGCGGTAGCCGACCCAGATGTCGTCCTGATAGCGGACCTCGGCGGCTCGATCGGCTGCGAAGATCCCCCGGGCGTTGGGGTCGGGTCCCAGCAGCGTCTTCCCGGGGAAGTTGGCCGACGAGGGGACGTCCTCCCACTTCACGGGGAAGGTGTCGACCAGCTTCCCCGACGGCGTGACACGCCCGGTGAGGACATCGGCGATGGCGTAGCCGGCCTCCTGGCCCGGCTGCCAGGCCAGCAGGATGGCATCGGGCAGATCACGCCAGCTCACGGTCTCGATCACGCCCCCGATGTTGAGGACCACCAGCACCTTCTTCTTCTGGGCGTGGAAGGCCTGGGCCACGTCCCGGAGCAGGGTCCGCTCCGCTTCCGAGAGCTCGAAGTCGTCCTCGCGCTTGCGGTCCCTGAACTCGCCCGAGTTGCGGCCGATGGTGACGAGGGCGACATCGGCCTCACGGGCTAGCCGGGCCACCTCGTCGGCGGGCACCACCCGCTCCGGGATCGGCGGAGCCGGCATGAACCGCTGCCGCTCCGGCTGGTTGGCCCGCGCCTCCTCCAGGTAGCTCGCATAGACGGCGGCGAGGGCCGCGTCGGTGATGAGGCCGGCCTCGTTCAGGCCCTGCATCAGCGAGATCGAGTAGGCCTCGTTGACGTCACCGCTGCCGGTGCCGCCGGTGATCATCTCGTAGGAGCTGTTGCCGAACAGGGCCAGCTTGGCCGAGGCCGGGAGCGGCAGCACGCCTTGGTTGTGAAGCAGCACCATGCCCTGGGTGGCGGCGTCGCGGGCGACCCGGGCGTGGGCCTTCAGATCGGGGGCGTCCGAGTGAGCGTCGCCGCGGAAGGTCGGGGTGCGCTGGACCAGCTCCAGGACCCGGGCCACGTTCCGGTCGAGGACGTCTTGGCTGAGGGTGCCCTTCTCGAGCGCCTCGAGCAGCGCCTGGTGCTGGCGGCCGGTCCCCGGCATCAGCAGCTCGTTGCCCGCCACCATCTGGGCCACCGCATCCCGTCCGCCGAACCAGTCGGTCATGATCAGCCCGCCGTAGTTCCAGTCGTCTCGGACCACGCCGGTCAGGAGATCGGCCCTCTCCGACGTGTAAGTGCCGTTCACCTTGTTGTAGGAGGACATGATGGTCCACGGCTGGGCGTCCTCGACCGCGATCTCGAAGCCTCGAAGGTAGATCTCGCGAAGCGCCCGCTGGCTCACGATCACGTCGATGGTGTTGCGGTTCCACTCGTGGTTGTTGGCGACGAAGTGCTTGACCGAGGTCCCGACGCCTTCCGACTGGACCCCCTTCACCATCGCGGCGGCCATCCGGCCGGCCACCAGCGGGTCCTCCGAGTAGTACTCGAAGTTGCGACCGCCGAGGGGGTTTCGGTGGATGTTGAGGGCCGGGCCCAGCAGCACGTCGACGCCGTACTCGTGGACCTCGTTCCCCATCGCCCGGCCCACGCGCTCGACCAGGTCGACGTCGAAGCTCGATGCCAGCAGGGTGGCGATCGGGAAGGCGGTGCAGTAGTAGGTGCGGGAGTCATTCTCTCGCTTGGGCTGGATCCGGAGCCCGGCCGGGCCATCCGCCACCACGATGGCGGGGATTCCCAGGCGGGGGATGCCGAACGTGGTCCCGGCGGCGCCGGGGACGCAGTTCGTGGAGGTAAGGCTTATGCGAAAGTCC
>CAZNNH010000006.1:73985-93118 GCA_964574335.1 uncultured Acidobacteriota bacterium
CGGACCGGCTCGACTCGCCGACCGCCGGCCCCTGCATCTCGGGGGGGGCGCCGGGGAAGTGCATCCCGGTCCCCATCACCAGGCTGACCTTCTCCTCGGCCGTCATCGCGGCGATGACGTCCTGGATCGAGCTCTTGCCGAGCTGCGGTGGGTCCTGGGCCCGCGCCGCCGCCGCGCCCAGGAGCAGACATGCCAGGGTCACCACCAGCTTCCCGCCGTATCTCGTGTGCATCGACACCTCCTCGGCCGGGGCCCCCGAGGCCCGGCCCGGGCGCATTATGGCACTCAATGTCTCGCGTGTCACCAAGTGCCGGCAGGATGGCTAACGAACGCCCAGCGAGGCCAGGAACTGCCCCAGCTCCTTGTCCGTCCCCAGGACGTGGCTGGACAGCCAGCTACGGATGAAGCCGGTGGCCTCGAGGGAGAGGAGCAGCCTGCCGTCGGAGAATCGCTCGGCCATGTCCGTCACCCGGTCGACGAACGCCTGGTGCTGCCCCTCGTGGGCGGCACGCGCCGGGTAGGCCCAGCGACGCATGAGCGCCTCTTCGGTGGAGAAGTGGTAGCGGGTGTAATCGGCCAGGCCCCCCAGCAGGGCGCCCAGGCTGCGCCTGGCGTCCTGCTTGCCAAGCGCCTGGTAGAAGGAGTCGACCAGCCCGAACAGCCGCTGGTGCTCCTCGTCGATCTGCTTCACGCCGGTGGCGAACTCGTCTGTCCAGACAAAGGGCGTCATTCGGGCCTCACAGCTCGTCGCCGGGCGGGCCGGCTACTTGATCCAGACCGGGTACTCCTCGGTGACCTGATCGGTCTGGGTGACCGGGGTCACCTGTCTACTGGCCACGTCCACGACGGCCACGTCGTAGGTGTCGGGGTCAGGCCGGTAGACCTGGAAGACGATCCGGCGGGAGTCGGGCGACCAGCTCGGATGCGAGCTCTCGCGGCGGCCGTCGGTGAGCTGGGTCTCGCCAGTGCCGTCCGGATGGACGATCCAGATGTTCCACTGGCCGCGCGACTTCCCTTTCCGGTGGAACGCGATCCACTCGCCGTTCGGCGCCCACCTCGGGTACGCATCGTAGGCTTTGGGGGCCCGGGTCAGCAGCCGGTGCTTGTCGGTCTTCAGGTCGTAGATCGCCAGGTGGTAGCCCTTGGGCTTGGTGGCGGCGCCGATCTCCTCTTCGTTCTTGCCCGTCCAGTAGGCGAGGCTCTTGCCGTCGGGCGACCACGTCGGGTCGTAGCAGTCGTTGCGCCCCCGTTCCACCGGGCGCCGCTCCCGGCTGGCGAGGTCGTAGATCACGACCTGCTTCCCCTGGCCGATGTCGTCCGCGCAAGCCAGTCGCTTGCCGTCCGGAGCGACCTGGCAGGCGCTTCCGCTGGAGTTGTGGACGCCGAGGCCCTCGACGACCCCCGAAGACACGTCGACCTTGAGGAAGTCGCGGTTCTCCGACCCGCTCCCTTCGACCATGTAGCCGACGGACCGGCCCCCCGGAAACGTGAAGGGGTAGATCTGGTTGCCGGGGCCGCCCGCCAGCACGCGGGACTCGCCGGCAAGGGAGATGGCGCGGACGTCCCAGGAGGCATCGTCCTGCTGGTAGTCCCAGGCGTGGGCCACGATCGGGTACGCGGGCTCGGCCCTCGGCGCTGGCGCGGCCGCCGCGGGCGGGGCCACGCGGGCCGCCGTGGCCTCGCGCACCGCGTCGAAGACGCGCTGGACCTTCACCGGGGCCTGGCCCGGCTGGAGACGAAGGCCCGGGTCCAGGCCCAGCGCCTCCCGGAAGCTGGCCCGGCCGGCCTTCTCGTAGTCGAGGAGGACGTAGGCCATGCCGAGGTAGAGATGGGCCTGGGCCAGCTCCTTGGTCCGGCCCGGCTGATCCGACAGCTCCCGGACCACCTCGCCGAGCGTCTCGACCGCCCGAGCCAGGTCGCCTTCCTGAACCTGCCTGATCCCCGCCTCGAGTTTGACGTCGGGTGAGGGGGCCTGGGCCAGCGGGGACCCGACCAGGGCCAGGACCAGTGGGATGGGGACCAGTGCGCTCCACATGACTACTTCACCTTTCGAATCGCCTCCTCGGGCAGGTCGATGGTCAGCCGGACCGTCTCTCCGGACTTGATCATGAGCCGGCGCTGGAAGGGCTGGAAGTCGGGGTGAACCACACGGACCAGGTGCGATCCCGCCGCGAGGGGGATCTTGTGGATCGGCCCGGTCTCGACGGCGGTCCCATCTACGGTCACGTCGCCCCATGGAACCACGACCACCTGCAGCGTCCCCACCCGGGCGGGTGCCGGCGGCCGCGGAGAAGCGGTGGGTGTGGTCTGGGGCGTCGCCACCGTCGGCTGGGGCGGCGCGAGAGTCGGCCCCGGCGGCGCGAGAGTCGGCGGGGGCGTCGCCAGCGTCGAGGTGGTGACGACGGCGGGCGTCCCCGGTACGTTCTTGGGCGGCTGCGGCCCGGTCGCAACTCGGTACAGCCACACGCCCACAACGGCGGCGGTCGAGGCCAGCGCCAACGCCAGCGCCACCAGTCCGGCCGCCCACCAGCCCAGCCGCGGCGGACGAACGACCGGGGCGGTGACCGCCACACCGGGCGCTTCGGTATGAGTGGGCAGGACGGCGGTCGCCACCCGGGTGGGCGCCGCTTCCATGGGCATGGTGGCCCCACAGACGTCGACCGTGGGGGCGGCGCCAGCCGCCGCCGCGGCGTCCCACGCCCGCCGCAGGGCCTCCGCCATCTCTGCCGCGCTCGACAAGCGGTCGGCAGGATCCTTGGCCAGGGCCTTGCGCAGCACGGGCACCAGCAGCTTCGGCAGCTCGGCGGCCTCGACGCCGTCGAGGGGGGCCGGCTGCTGCAGGTGCTTCATGAGCAGGGCCACCGGGGTGTCAGCCCGGAAGGGGGCGTGTCCGGTGAAGATCTCGAAGACCAGGATGCCGAGGGAGTAGATGTCGCTGCGGAAGTCGACCTTCTGGGCCCGGATCTGCTCGGGGCTCATGTACTCGGGGGTCCCCACGATCATCCCGGTGCCGGTCAGCTCGGTGCCGGCGGACTCCCACTGCTTGGCGATGCCGAAGTCCATCAGGGTCGGGAACCCCTTGGGATCGATCATCACGTTGGGCGTCTTCAGGTCGCGGTGGACGATCCCCTCGTCGTGGATCGCCTGCAGCGCCTCGGCGATCCGGATCGACAGATCGTAGGCCTGCGCCGTCGGGAACCGCCCCCGCTCCGTGAGGATCCGCTTGAGGTCGGTGCCATCGACGAACGCCATCGAGATGTAGCGGAGCTCCCCGTCCTCGCCGTACTCGTGGATCCGGCAGACGCCCTTGTGGCTGACCTTGCGGGCCAGCCGAATCTCCTGGATGAAGCGCTGGGTCAGCTCGGGGGTGCTGGCCACGTCGGTCCGCAGCACCTTCAGCGCCACGTCTTCCCCGAGCATTCGGTCGTGGGCCTTGTAGACCGTGCCCATGCCGCCCTGGCCGAGAGGCTCGAGGACCTCGTAGCGACCGTCGACCAGGGAGCCGACCGACAGACCGCTCAGGCGGGATCCGCACGCCGAGCAGAACTCGGCGCCTTCCGGCGTCGGCGCTTGGCAGGCAGGGCACAGCATGATTGCCTCAGGCTCGGCCCCAAGGGTACAACCGAAGTGCCGCCCCCAGTCCTCCGGACCGGAAGTCAACGGAACCCTAGGCTTCTACCTCGACCCGGACCCGGCTGCCGGGCGCCGCGTAGGGGACCCGATTGCCCTCGATCGGCTGGCCGTCCACCTTGAGGCGTGCCGGCTTCGATCCACCCGAGCTCTTCACCCGGATCTCGTAGACGGCGTCCCGGCAACGTCGCGTGACCGTGAACTCCGGGACCTCCTTGCCCAGGCAAGGGTCGACGAACAGCCCGTCGTGCTCGGGACGGATCCCGAGCAGGTGCTGGGAGACCGCCACGAAGCACCAGGCGGCGGTCCCGCTCAGCCACGAGTTCTTGGCCTCGCCCGGGTTGGGGGCGTCCTTGCCCCCGATCATCTGCGAGTAGACGTAGGGCTCGGTCTTGTGGATCTCGCTCTGGTCCTCGATGTAGGCGGGGGCGAACTCCTTGTAGTATGCGAAGGCCCGGTCCCCGCGGCGCAGCACGGTCTCGGCGATGGTCACCCACGGGTTGTTGTGGCAGAAGATGCCGGCGTTCTCCTTGTAACCCGGCGGGTAGGAGGAGATCTCGCCCAGCTCCACGTGGTAGCGGGTAAAAGGGGGGTTGTTGAGGACGATGCCGTAGGGGGTGTCGAGGCGCTCCTTGACCGCGTCCAACGCCTTCTGGGCCAGCCCCTCTTTCACGCCGATGCCGGCCATCACGCAGAAACCCTGGGGCTCTATGAAGATCTGTGCCTCCTCGCACTCGCGGCTGCCGACCTTGTTGCCGAAGTAGTCGTAGGCGCGCAGGAACCACTCGCCGTCCCAGCCGTGCTCGAGCACCACCTTCTCCATCGCCTCGGCCTCACGCTCCGCCCGCTGCGCCTCCTCCTCGAGGCCGCGTCGCCGCGAAAGCGCCGCGTACTCGGGTGCCGAGTAGACGAAGAGGCCGGCGATGAAGATCGACTCGGCGGTGCGTCCCTCGCGGTTGGCCGTGGTCTGGTAGGGCTCGTCGGGGGTCTCGGAGAAGCAGTTGAGGTTCAGGCAGTCGTTCCAGTCGGCGCGGCCGATCAGCGGCAGGCCGTGGGGGCCGCGGTTCTCGATCACGTGGTCGAACGAGCGCTTCAGGTGCTCGAAGAGGGGGGCTTTGTCGTTCGGGTCGTTGTCGAACGGCACCACCTCGTCGAGGACCCCGTAGTCTCCGGTCTCCTTGGTGTAGGCAGAGACCGCCAGGATCAGCCACAGCGGGTCGTCGTTGAAACCGCTGCCCACGTCGTTGTTGCCGCGCTTGGTCAGCGGCTGGTACTGGTGGTAGGCGCTGCCGTCCGCGAACTGGGTGGCGGCGATGTCCAGGATCCGCTCCCGGGCCCGCGCCGGCACCAGGTGGACGAAGCCCAGCAGGTCCTGGTTCGAGTCGCGGAAGCCCATCCCGCGGCCGATCCCCACCTCGAAGTAGGAGGCGCTGCGCGACATGTTGAAGGTGACCATGCACTGGTAGGGGTTCCAGACGTTGACCATCCGGTTGAGGCGCGGGTCGGGAGAGTCGACGGTGTAGGTGGAGAGCAGGTCGGTCCAGTAACCGGAGAGGCGCTCGAGCGCCCGATCCACCTGGTCGGGGCTGGAGAACGCCTCGATCAGCGCCTGGGCCGGCTCCTTGTTGACGACGCCGGGCTTCTCCCACTTCCGATCCTGGGGGTTCTCGACGTAGCCCAGGACGAAGACGAAGCGCTGCTCGGCGCCGGGGGCCAGCTCGACCTCGAGGCACTGCGAGGCGATCGGCGACCAGCCGCTGGCGACCGAGTTGCGGGAGCGGCCCTCCGCCACCACCTGCGGCTCGTGCAGGCCGTTGTAGATGCCGACGAAGCTCTCGCGGTCGGTGTCGAAGCCGGCCAGGTCTGCGTTGACGTGGTAGAACGCGTAGTGATTCCGCCGCTCCCGGTACTCCGTCTTGTGGTAGATGGTGGAGCCCTCGACCTCCACCTCGCCGGTGCTCAGGTTGCGCTGCAGGTTGGTGGCGTCATCGTGGGCGTTCCAGAGGCAGAACTCCAGGAACGAGAAGACCTGCAGCTTGCGCGGGCGGGCCCCTCGGTTCTGAAACCGGAGCTGGTGCACCTCGGCGGTGTGGCCCAGGGGGACGAAGGCCAGCAGCTCGGCCTCCAGATCGCCCCGCCGGCTGGCGATGCGGGTGTAGCCCAGGCCGTGCCGGCACTCGAAGGAGTCGACGGGGCGCTTGACCGGCATGAAGCTGGGGGTCCAGAACTCGCCGTTCTCCTCCCGGATGTAGAAGTAGCGCCCCCCGAGGTCGAGGGGGACGTTGTTGTAGCGGAAGCGCAGCAGCCGCCGCAGCCGGGCGTCCTGGTAGAAGCAGTAGCCACCCGCCTGGTGGGAGATCAGGCCGAAGAACTGCTCCGTCCCCAGGTAATTGATCCAGGGGTAGGGGGTCTTCGGCGTGGTGATCACGTACTCGCGCTTCTCGTCGTCGAAGTGGCCGAACTTCATCGAATCACCTTCCTCGTGGCGGGTCCTGTGGTCTTGGGGGCGTATCTCCGGGGTCCCGGGGCGGTGCTCCATGCCCGGAGCAGGTCCGGACCTTACCAGGATTTCGCCGGCGGCGCGAGCCCTGGGGCCGTTGCTGATACCACGTGGCGTGGACTGGCGTCCCTGGCAACTGCCGAGGATTCCTCGGCAGTTCAGATCGAGGGAGGGGAGCCGTCCACGAGGTGATCCGCGAACAGCGCCCGGAGCGCCACCCGTTCCAGTCGTCCGGCTCCGAAACGTTGCTGGATCGCGGCCAGCCTCCCCTCGGCGGGGCCGATGGTCCAGCAGTCGGCCTCGGCGAGAGCCTCGACGGCCGGGCCCTCCACGTTGAGGGGGCAGATGTCGCGGCGCTCCACCACGCCGCCCGTCCGCAGCTCGTCGAACCAGCGCAGCGGCAGCCCCTGGGTGCGGCAGACGTAGGGTCGGTCCGGGTAGACCCGACAGCTCCCGTCGGCGCCGAGCAGCGCGCACGCGCCGGGTGGATGCGGCTCCCCCTTCAGAAGCAACGACGAAGCGGCGCGCTGGATCCGCTCCGCCTCCACCTCGAAGACGGTCAGCTCGTCCACGCAGCAGTCGGAGCAGCCGCGCCGGCAGCGCAGCCGCGGGCCGTGGCGAAGGGCCAGCGCCGCC
Organism: uncultured Acidobacteriota bacterium; assembly: GCA_964574335.1. Lineage (GTDB taxonomy): Bacteria > Acidobacteriota > Vicinamibacteria > Fen-336 > Fen-336 > CAZNNH01. Next base: position 80,752 of record CAZNNH010000006.1, read on the forward strand.
ACCTGCCGGTCGACCTCGGCGTGGAGGCAGAGGAGCTCCTCGAGGGCGCGTTCCCGGTCCTCGCGCCCGCTGGCCACCCCGGCGCCGCCGAAGGTCCCGGGCCGCACCGGCACCGTCTCAGGAGCGCGCCGGGGGCAGGTCACGGGCCACCACCTGAGAGGCGAACCCGGCCTTGCCGTGAGACCCGTCGCAGAACGGTTTCGAGGCCGAGTGCCCGCAGCGGCACAGGGCCACCAGCCGGCGCCCGGCCAGGCCGAAGGCTCGTCCTTCCTGGTCGCAGATCGTGACCTCGCCCTCGATACGCAACGGACCGTTGTTCCTGACCGTGATCTTGACGTCGGACATGCGTGACCCTCCGGGACCAGACCGTCGGCGCACCGCGGTCGGCCCATCGGGTCATTGTATGCGCCGGCAGCGTTAGACTGTCGTCATGCCACTTCTCGATCTGCCGACCGGAATCCGCATGTACTACGAGGTCCACGGCGAGGCGGGGGACCCGTTCCTGCTCCTCGGCGGGACCGGAAGCGACCACAACCTCTGGAGCGGCCACCTACCGGCGCTGGGCCAGCGGTTCCGGGTGATCACGCCGGACCCGCGGGGCACCGGGCAGACCACCCGGCCGGGCGACCCCACCACCAACTCGATGAGGGTGATGGCCGAGGACGCGGCGGCCCTGCTCGACGCGCTGGGGCTGGGACCCGCCCACGTGGCCGGCCTGTCGCTGGGCTCGGCGGTGGCGATGGAGCTCGGGGCGGCTCGTCCGGACCTGGTGCGGAGCCTACACCTGCACGGGGCCTGGGCCCGGAGCGATCGCTGGTTCAACGAGATGATGGAGATCATGGAGTACCCGGCCCGCCAGGGCGACCTGCGCGGCTTCCTGCGGCTGGCCCTGCCCTGCATCCTCTCGCGCGAGTTCCTTGCCGACGAGGCGGCGTGCCGGGCGCTGGAGCGGGGCTTCTTCGACGACAACCCCCACCCTCCCAGCCGTGAGGGTGTGCTCGGCCACCTCCACGCCGACAAGCACCACGACGCCACGCCCCGCCTCGGGGCCGTGAAGGCCCCGGCCCTGGTCGCCACCGGCGAGAACGACATCCAGGTGCGTCCCGACTACGGGCGCGAGGTGGCGGAGCGGATCCCCGGGGCCCGCTTCCACCTCTTCCGCGGCCCCCGTGCCAGCCACTGCGCCTGCCTCGAGATGCCCGAGGAGCTCGTGCGCCAGACGTTCGCATTCGTCGATGGGCTGTAGGCGGCAGGCATGGTGATGAGCCCCTCCGGCGAAGAGAAGGCGGCCTCGGACAGAGACTACGCGGCGGCCCGGGAAGGCGCGGCGATTCTTCGGCTCTCCGAGCGGGGGCTTCTGGCGGTGAGCGGCCCAGCGCACCAGAAGTTCCTGAACGGCATCCTCACGAACGAGATTACCGGGCTGTCACCGGGCCGGGGCTGCCGGGCCGCGCTGCTCGACACCAAGGGCCACGTCCTGGCGCTGCTCCGGGTCCTGGCGACGGAGACGGCGGTCATCCTCGAGACGGACCTCGCCCGGCGGGAGCTGCTGGAGGAACGGCTGGCCCACTACCGGGTGGCGGCCCCGGTCCGGTTCGCGGCCACCCCAATGGTCGTGCTCGGCCTGCTCGGGGCGCAGGCCCCGCCCACGCTGGGCCGTCTCGGCCTGCCGGCGCCGGAGGAGGCGGAGGCGCACCAGCTGGCCCGATTCGGCGAGCACGAGCTGCGGGTTGTCCGCGCCCAGGACCTGCCGGGCGGCGGATACGTGCTCCAGGTCCCGGAAGCGGCGACCACCAGGCTGTGGACGGCGCTGCTGGAGACCGGCGCGGCGCCGATCGGCCGCCGGGCCCTCGATACCCTGCGCATCGAGGACGGGCGCCCCTTCTGGGGAGCCGACGTCTCGGAGGCCAGCCTCCTGCACGAGACCGGCCTGGTGGCCGAGCTGCACTCGCCGACCAAGGGGTGCTACGTAGGCCAGGAGATTGTGGCCCGCCTCTCGGCCCGCGGCGAGAAGGTCAACAGGGCGCTACGTGGCCTCGAGCTCGAGGCGGAGACGACGGCGGGGGCCGAGATCACCGCCGAGGGTCGCACGGTGGGCCAGGTGACGACGGCCGGCCGCTCCCCGAGGCGGGGACCGATCGCCCTCGGCTACGTGGCACGCAGCCACTTCGAGCCGGGCACGCCGGTCGAGGTGAGCGGGGCCCGCGCGGTCGTCCGGGCCCTGCTGCTCGAGGGTTGAGCCGTGGCCAGGATCTACACCCGGACCGGGGACAGGGGCCAGACGGGGCTGGGAGACGGCACCCGGGTGGCCAAGAGCCACCCTCGGGTGGCGGCCTGCGGCGAGCTCGACGAGCTCGGCGCGTGGCTCGGAGTGGCCGTGGCCTCCGGCCCCCACCCGGAGGTGGCGGCCCTGCTGACCGACGTGCAACGCGACCTGCTGGCGGCGGGCGCCGACCTGGCCCACCCGCGTCCGTCCAGCAAGCCGCCGCGATCGCCCAAGTCGGGCTTGACGCAGGGGCACGTCGACCGGCTGGAGGCCGCCATCGACCGCTTCGAATCGGAGCTCCCGCCGCTGTCGGCGTTCCTCCTCCCCGGCGGCGGGGCGGTCGGCGCCCACCTGCACCTGGCCCGGACGGTCTGCCGTCGGGTCGAGCGGACCGTGGTCGCGCTGGCCCAGGAGAGCGCCGTCGACGCCGTCCTGATCGTCTACCTGAACCGCCTCTCGGACCTGCTCTTCGTGCTGGCGCGCCACGCCAACCAGCGGGCGGGCCTGGCCGAGGAGCGCTGGTAGCTCCGCCTCACTCGCCGATGATCTTGACCAGCACCCGCTTGGGGCGTCGCCCGTCGAACTCGCCGTAGAAGATCTGCTCCCACGGCCCGAAGTCCAGCTCGCCGTCGGTGACGGCCACCACGACCTCGCGGCCCATGATATGACGCTTGTGGTGGGCGTCACCGTTGTCCTCGCCGGTCCGGTTGTGACGGTAGCGCTCGGGACTCGGGTCGAACGGTGCCAGACCCTCCAGCCAGCGCTTGTAGTCCTCGTGCAGCCCGCTCTCATCGTCATTAATGAACACGGAGGCGGTGATGTGCATGGCATTGACCAGGCAGAGCCCTTCCGAGATGCCGCTTCTGGCCACCGCCTTCTCCACCTCGGGGGTGATGTTCACGAAGTCCATCCGGGCCGGGACGTTCATGGTCAGGTGAACGGTGTGCGACTTCATCTCTCCTCCTAGTCCCAAGGGCGCTCATCGAGGCTCCGAGCGGCGCCGCCGCTTCTGGTAGAATCGCGCCGCCTCCCAAGGAAGAGAGCGCGACCGGACGCCATTCTAGTGTCATCCCGCTTCCTCGACGCCGATCGCGATCGAAGACAGGCGGAGCTGCGCTTCGACTTCACCCCCCAAGCGCTGGCGGGCCGGGTGGTGCTGGTGGCGGGCGGGTTCGGCGGCCTGGGAAGCGCCGTCACCGCCCTGCTGCTGGCCCAGGGCGCGCGGCCGGTGGTCGGCTACCGATCGCGCAAGGGGCACGCCCTTCTCCGGCAGCAGAAGCTGCAGGACCTCTACGGGGGAACGGTGGCGCTGGTGGAGGGGGACGTGGCCGAGAAGGAGGTGCGGGAGCGCTACCTTCACACCGCCCTCGCCATCAAGGACGAGCTCTACGGCGCGGTGCTGGCCACCGGCGACCCGGCTCGGGTGGCCCCGCGCGACCTCGACGCGGGCGCGCTCGAGCGATCGCTTTCGGCCAACTACACCGCCCCCCTGCTGCTGGCCCGCGACTGTGCCGAGGCGATGGCCCACCGCGGGACCCGCGGGGCGATCGTGCTGCTGTCGAGCATGCAGGGGGTCCATCCGTTCGAGGGCAGCCTCGCCTATGCCGGGGCCAAGGCGGCCCTCGTCCACGGCGCCCGCATCCTGGCCAAGGAGTACGGCGGGACCCGGGACATCCGGATCAACGTCGTCGCCCCCGGTGTCACCACCGCCGGGATGGCCCGCACCTCGATCGACTCGGGCAAGTACGACGCCTACGTGGAGCGCCAGGTGGTGGCCCGGTTCGGCCGGCCGGAGGACGTAGCCCGGGTGGTGCGGCTGTTGCTCGAGCCCGACAGCTACATCACCGGCCAGGTGATCACGGTCGACGGCGGGCTGACCTTGCGCCGCGACCTGACCTGACGCCGCGGCCGTCAGCGACGGCCCACCAGCTCGCGGCCGCCGTCGTCCAGGCTCTCGACGTCCAGCCACTGCCGCCTGTCCGCCCGCCAGCGGGCGCGAGCCAGGGCGGCGTGGCGGGAGGCGCGGTGCGGCTCCAGCAGAAGCGCCTCGGCGTAGCGCGCGACCGCCTCGTGCCAGCGCCCCGAGCGTGAAGCCGCCAGGCCGGCGGCGGCCGCCGCCACGCCCCGCTCCGGCAAGGGGGGCTCGTCGGGGCCATAGAGCAGCAGCTCGGAGACCGACAGCGGAGGGCCGTTGCCCTGGAACACCAGCCGCAGACGGCCGGCGTCTCGCCCGGCGAGAGGGATCGTCAGCAGCGCCTGCTTGCCCCCGCGCGGCACCCCCGCCACCCACTGCATGCCGAAGCGGGCGGGGCCGTGGGCCACCATCTCGTCCTCCAGGTCCAGGCTCCAGGGGACGGCGAGGGGCGATCGCTCGAGGTCGAGGATCAGCACCAGCGCCGACAGACGCCGTCGCGGCGCCACCTGGATCTCCAGGCCACGGCCTCGCCGTAGCGGTCCCACGTCCTGCCAGGCGGTCTCGGGGTCGCGATCCAGCACCGCCTCCGGCAATGTCTCTCCGGCTAGGGTCGTCGCCGTGATGTGGTCGGCAGCCACGGGACGCCTCTCGTCGAACGGCGGCTGGAAGCGGCGGAACACCACGAAGTCCCCGGCCCGATCCTCCTTCCAGGACCCGCCCAGCTCTCCCAGCAGGGCGCGGAAACCCCGGGCGCGGGGCATGCCGCGGGAGATGTGCGGCGAGAGGACCCAGGCGGCGGCCGGGTCCAGGTCCACCTCGTCCCGGAAGCGCAGCGGATCACCGGGCAGCCGCTCGTTCCAGGCCTGGCTGACCACCACCCGACCGCCGCACTCGAGGGCCAGTCGGCCGGCGACCTGCAGGGTGGCGTAGGCGCTCCGGACGCCGACCCGCTCCAGCGTCGACACCACCGGCCCGAGAGGCGGCACCTGCCAGACCCGGGTGGCGTGGTCGGGGTCCCGCCAGCGGCGGAAGAGCCGGACGTGGCCGGCGCCCCACGGAACCAGCACCGCGAGCGCGAGCGCCGCCGCCACGGTGGGACGGATGCGCCACACCCGGAGAAGCCCCACGCCGGCCAGCGCCAGCACCGGCGCGGCGACCCCGAAGACGTAGCGCACCTCGTCGCCGCCGCTGCGCTGGCTCAGGACGAAGGCGGAACACGAGGCCAGGGCCCAGCCCAGGGCGGGCCAGGCCTTGCGCCGGAGCGAGCCCAGGACCACCAGCGCCGACAGCGCGAGCCCCAGCAACGCGGCCATGGCGACGGGCAGCAGGTCCCGCTCCGGCCCGTCGATCACCTGCGGCACCTCGAGGCCGAGCAGGCCGGACAAGGCGAGAAGCAGGTCGAAGACGCTGCCCGGCCACTGGTGGACGGGCCGGATCTCGGCCACCACGCTGTGCCCCGAGGCCCCGACCAGCCGGCCCAGCAGGGCAGGCAGGGAGCCGATCAGCCCTCCGACCGGGAAGCCGAGCCACGCCAGACGGGGCCGGGCGCCGGCGACCACGGCACCGGCCGCGATCCCCGCAAGGGCCGGCAGCGCCAGCGCGGTGTTCCAGACCGACAGGGCGCACACCACACCCCACAGCACCGCCAGCCGCAGACGCAGCGGTGGCCCGTCGGGCGGGAGGCGTGCCACCACCGCCGCGCCCGCCGCTCCCACCAGGAGCGGCGTGATGAAGTTGGGGATCGGACCGGTGGCCCCCATCAGCGCCATGTACGGGGTCCCGCAGGCCGCCAGCAGGGCCGCCCACCATCCCGCCGTCGCGCCGGCGAGCCGGCCCCCCCGGCAGCCGATCACCCAGACCACCACCAACCCGCCCACCGCCAGGTAGGCGCCGAACAACACCAGGGGCGGGAAGACCCAGAGCCACGGCGCCAGCAGGTACGAGTCGAGGGTGCCGTTGTAGTCCTGGTTCCACGGGGTGGAGCTCTCTTCGCCCTCGAGGACCTGCTGGGCGGTGAGCACGCACAGGGCATCGTCGTTCGACAGCGGCAGGGAATGGGTCACCCAGAAGAGGGGGGTTCGGGTCACCACCAGCAGCCCGGCCACCGCCGCGAGCCACAGCCAGCGGGAAGAGGTGCTCACGGACTACAGAGTCTGCCCGAAGCGTCGCCGAGTTGCCACGGCAGGTCGGGACCCGCCGCCGGATTGACGTGTCGGCCCCGTGGACCGTAACCTGGACTTGTGATGACACGACGCCTGTCGACCCAGCTCTCCGTGCTGCTGCTGTCGAGCGCCGCTTTTCTCTTGCCTTCGAGCTGCGCTCCCAACCCGACCGCCTCGGCGGCCCCGCCGCCCCAGGAGGCCGCGACCGAACCGGCAGGGCCGGCCGCCGACGAGCTCGTCGCCGAGATGGACGGGCGGACGATCACCCGAAAGGAGGTCGACGCCCGCATCGTCGGCGACCTGGCTCGCCTGCGCCAGGAGGAGTACGACCTGCGGCGAGGGGCGATCAACGACCTGGTGAAGGAGGAACTGGTCCAGCGGGAGGCGGCGGCGCGGGGCATCTCGCCCGAGGCGCTGTTCGACGCCGAGGTGAAGAAGAAGGCGAAGAAGGTCACGCCGGCCGAGGTCGACGCCTTCTACGAGGCCAACAAGGACCGGGTCCGGGGGCAGGCCAAGACGATGGTGCTCCCCCAGATCCGGCACATGCTCGAGCAGGACGCGACCGACTCCCGGGCGCGGGAGTTCCAGCACGTGCTGGAGGCCAAGGCGCGGCTGCGGGTGGTGCTCGAGCCGCCCCGAATCGACACCCCGGTACCGGCCCTGGCACCCTCGATCGGCCCCGCCGACGCCAAGGTGACGATCATCGAGTTCACCGACTACCAGTGCCCGTTCTGCCACCGGGCCCAGCAGACCGTCGAGAAGCTCCTCGACCGCTACCAGGGCAAGGTCCGCCTGGTGTACCGCGACCTCCCGCTGGACATGCACACCCGGGCCTTCGCGGCGGCGCGGGCGACGCGCTGCGCCAACGAGCAGGACCGCTTCTGGGACCTGCACCAAAACCTGCTGGAGCACCCCGGTAACTTCAGCGACGACGACTTCAAGCAGCGGGCCGAGGAGCTGGGCCTCGACGGGGAGCGCTTCGCGGCGTGTCTTGGCTCACCCCGCCACGACCCGGCGATCCAGGCCTCGGTCGACGAGGCGGTCCGCGTCGGCATCCGCGCCACCCCGACCTTCCTGATCAACGGGCGGATGCTGTCGGGGGCGCGACCCTTCGACGACTTCGCGGACGTGATCGAAGAGGAGCTTCAGGCAGGGTCCTGATCAGGCGTCCGGGTCCCGACCGCCGGGCGTGCCCCTTGCGCGCGGGCGCTACAATCCCAAGGGCCGACGTGTGAGCGGACCGAGGAGGAGAAAGAAGTGGTGCAGACGGAGCTACGCGCCTGGACGGTGAAGGACTCCGCCGAGCTGTACAACGTCGACGGATGGGGCCACGGCTTCTACTCGATCAACGCCGCCGGCCACGTCGAGGTGGCTCCCGCCGGCCCCGGCTCGCCGCGCATCGACCTGAAAGAGCTGGTCGACGACCTCAGAAGCCGTGGGTTGAACCTGCCGATCCTGATCCGCTTCTCGGACGTCCTGAAGACCCGGGTCCAGCAGCTCAACGAGGCCTTCCGCCAGGCGATCGCCGACAACGACTACCGTGGGAGCTACAAGGGCGTCTACCCGATCAAGGTCAACCAGCAACGCCACGTGGTCGAGGAGCTGGTCGAGTACGGCCGTCCCTACCATCTGGGGATCGAGGCCGGCTCCAAACCGGAGCTGCTGGTGGCGCTGGCCCTCCAGGACAACCCCGAGGCGCTCATCCTCTGCAACGGCTACAAGGATCGCGCCTACATCGAGACCGCGCTCCTGGCCCAGAAGCTGGGGCGCCAGGTGATCATCACCATGGACCGCCTGGGCGAGCTGGACGCCATCCTGGCGGCTTCCCGCGACCTCGGCATCCGGCCCACCATCGGGGTGCGCGCCCGCCTGTCGACGCGCGGCGCCGGCAAGTGGGTGGAGTCCACCGGCGACCGCTCCAAGTTCGGGCTGACCAGCTCCGAGATCGTGAACGCGGTGGAGCGCCTGCGCTCGGCCGAGATGCTCGACTGCCTCCAGCTCCTGCACTTCCACATCGGCTCCCAGATCTCGGCGATCCGGGCGATCAAGGACGCGTTGCGGGAGGCCAGCCGGATCTTCGTGGAGCTCCACAGCCTGGGCGCCAACATGCGCTTCATCGACTGCGGCGGCGGGCTGGGCGTCGACTACGACGGCAGCCGCACCAACTTCCACTCCTCCGTCAACTACACCCTCGAGGAGTACGCCGCCGACGTGGTGAGCGAGATCGCCGAGGCCTGCCGGCAGAAGGGGGTCCCCCACCCCGACATCGTCACCGAGTCGGGCCGGGCGCTGGTGGCCCACCACTCGGTCCTGGTCTTCAACGTGGTGGGCACCGCCGAGATGCTGCTGGGCCAGATCCCGGAGTCGCTGGGAGAGAACGAGCACCGGGTGATCGAGCAGCTCTACGAGACCTACGCCGGCGTCACCCGCAAGAACTTCCAGGAGGCCTACCACGACGCCCTGCAGCTCAAGGAGGAGGCCACCTACGCCTTCAACCTCGGCGTGCTGGACCTGAAGGGTCGCTCCCGGGTGGAGCAGCTCTTCTGGGCCACCTGCGAGAAGATCCTCAAGATCGTCCGCGACCTCCCCTACGTCCCGGACGAGCTGGAGAGCCTGGAGCGTCATCTCTCCGACACCTACTACTGCAACTTCTCGCTGTTCCAGTCGATCCCCGACCACTGGGCGGTGCGCCAGCTCTTCCCCACCCTGCCCATCGACCGGCTGGACCAGGCACCCTCGCGCCGCGCCGTGCTCGCCGACCTCACCTGCGACAGCGACGGGAAGATCGACCAGTTCATCGACCTGAAGGACGTCCGCCACTTCCTCGACGTACATCCTCTCAACGGGGAGCCGTACTACATCGGCTGCTTCCTGGTGGGCGCCTACCAGGAGATCCTGGGCGACCTGCACAACCTCTTCGGCGACACCGACGCGGTCCACGTTCGGCTCGATGGCGACGACTACCGGGTGGAGCACGTGGTGGAGGGCGACTCGGTCAGCGAGGTCCTCTCCTACGTCCAGTACTCCAAGAACAACCTGGTCTCGCGGGTCCGCCAGGCGGTGGAGGTGGCGCTGCGGGAGAAGCGGCTCACCCTGGCCGAGTCCGGCCGGCTGATGCGGCGCTACGAGGAAGGCCTGGCCGGCTACACCTACCTGACCAGCACCGACCCGCTGTAGGCGCCGGCCGCGCCGGCCGGGCTCGGCCTCAGCTCGCCGCCTCGGAGCGCGGCAGGCGCACCCGGGGGAAGTAGCGCCGCAGGTAGTCGCGGAGGGCCGCCTGAGTGGTCTGGAACGCCAGCTCCTCCCAGGGGACCTGCTCGGGGGCGAAGGCCTGGACCGGGGCCGACTCGCCGGCGCCGGCCAGGGTGCCGTCGAGGGTGTCTCCGGCGTAGATCACCGTGACCACCTCGTGGGGCGGGAAAGAGTACACGTTCAAGATCCCGAGCAGGCTGACCCGCAGGCCGGTCTTGTCCAGGGCCTCCCGGGCGGCCACCCCCTCCAGGGACTCGCCGCGCTCGACGAAGCCGCCTGGAATCAACCACTTGCCACGTCCTGGCTGGCGTTCCCTCCGCACCAGCACCAGACCACCCTCGAAGGTGGCGATGGTGCCCACCAGTAGCCGCGGGTCACCGTGGAGGACGAAGCGGCAGGCGCTGCAGACCAGGCGGGCCGGTCCGCCCGGGACCAATGTGCGCGGTGTCACACCGCCGGCGCACCGGGGGCAAAAACGGTAGACGGGAACGGACATTGGCGGGATTATACGACCGAAAAGGGTCTTGACCTGCGACGTTTCCGGTAGGATGATGCACCCTACAAGACTGACAGAACAGGTGAGGGGCGATGTCGTGCGTCCCTTGGCATCCGACGAGGAGAGAGCCATGAAGCGGACCACGTGGTTGGGCGTTGCCGGCTTGGTGATCGGTCTCCCCGCGCTTCTGGGAGCCCAGGGCATGGGGATCGAGCACGATGGCGTCGACTGCATCGTGGCAGGCAAGTTCCCGAGGATGAACGCCTGCTTCCAGCCGGCATCGGCGCTGGCCACGGCCCGTGTCTACTTCCGGGTGGAAGGGACCGAGGACTGGTACTACGTCGAGATGGGGCCCGAGGCGCCCTGCTACTCCGGCTACCTGCCCAAGCCGGGCAAGCAGCTCGTGGACAAGAAGCTCGAGTACTACGTCCAGGCCACGGGCAAGCAGTACGCCGAAGGCCAGACCCAGATCTACGCGCCCATCGTGGTGTCGAGCGAGGACCGCTGCCAGAAGAAGCTGGCCCCCTACGTGTCCAAGGCGGCGGTGCGGGTCTTCCCGGCGATGCCAGGCGGCTTCGCGGCGAGCACCTTCCCGGTTGCCGTGGTGGCGGGCGGCGCCGCCGCCACCGCCGCCGGGGTCGGCACCGCGGTGGCCCTGTCTGGCGGCGAGGACACCACCACCACCCAGGGATCGGCGCCGACCACCGTGGCCGTGGTGACCACGACCACCCCGACCACCGCGACGACGACGCCACCGCCGCCGCCCCCCCCCCCGACCACCAACTCGGCGCCCACCGCGCGGCTGCGCACCAACCCGGACCCCCTGCAGGGTGACTCGCCGTTCCACGCCACGTTCAACATGTGCGGTTCGACCGACACCGACAGCGACCCGCTCACCTTCCGCTTCACCTTCGGCGACGGCGCCGTTCAGGAGGGTGACTCCTGCCAGGCCGCGCACACCTACACCGCGACCGCCGCCACCACCGTGCGAACCCACGAGACCGTGACCTCCGAGTCGTGCGTCAAAGACCCCTCCCACCCCTATCAGTGCGTCAACAGGACGGCCACCTACAACCTGTCGCCGGTGGACCGTTGCCGGGACGTGGGCGCCCCCGAGGTCGAGCTGACCAGTCCGGACCGGGGCGACTACTTCAGCCCCTCGGTGCTCAACTTCCGATCGGCGGTGACCCCGGACACCTCGCCGGCGGGGGGGCCGGTGACGATCCAGAAGGTGCGGTACTACGGTGAGGTCGCGGCGGCGATGAAGGCCGGGGCCCTGTCCAGCTCGGGCTACCTGGGCGAGGGGACCACGGCTCCCAGCTTCCCGTTCGATCTCACGGACCCGTGCACGTCCCTCGATCTCCCCATGTACTCCACGTCCGACGTGACCGTCTTCGGCCTGGCCCGCGACGACTGCGGCAACGAGGGCGAGTCCAACCACGCGCGCCTTCGAATCATGTGCTATCCGTACTATGGGGAAAGGACCCCGGCGGCGAGCGCGGGCAACCTGAGCTGGACCAACCAGCTCGACGTGCCGGGCGCTCGGACCCAGGTGGTCCTGAACGGCCGCTCGGCCTCCTACCCCGGAACCGGCCACTCGATGGGCCTGGGCGAGGGGCGCCGGGGCGAGAACCGGATCGAGGCGCATCTGATCGAGGCAACGGGCCCCGGCCTGTGGAGCTTCCAGTTCCTGGCCGGCTCGCTGGAGTCAGGCAGCCTGCAGGCGGTGGCCGGGCAGGTGGCCGAGATCTCCAACGACAGCATCACCTTCCGTCTGAACGGCGAGCCGGGAGAGCAGGTCGTCTTCACCTTCCGGCCCAAGCGCTGACCGACGGCACGCCGCCTCCCGAGGACGTCCCCCCTCGGGAGGTGGTGCGTCTGGCCGCTTCTCCGTGAAGGTCGTCCTCCACTATCACGAGATCGCGCTCAAGGGCAAGAATCGCCCCTTCTTCGTGGAGCGGCTGGCCCAGAACCTGCGTCAGGTGACGTCCGACCTCGACGGCGTGTCGGTCCAGAAGCTGGCCGGGAGGATCCAGCTCTCGGCCCCGGAGTCGCTCCCCTGGGAGGCGCTGCGGGAGAGGATCGGCTGGGCCTTCGGGGTGGTGGCCTTCGGCCGCGTCCTTTCCTCCCAGCCGGACCTCGCCGCCCTGGGCGAGGCGGCGGTGGCCGCGCTCCAGGGGCGCCGCTTCGGCTCTTTCCGGGTGCGCGCCAAGCGCTCCAACAAGTCTTTCCCCCACACCTCGCCCGAGATCGAGCGGGCGCTCGGGGCGCGGGTG